>JBBRUH010000319.1:0-6868 GCA_038248005.1 Cytophagales bacterium
CCATAGCATTTGTAGTGAGAAGTTTTATAATATCCAAAACACTCCATTGGAAGACTTTTTTTCCTATTCTACCTACTCAGTTACTTTTAATGGTAGCCCTCAGTCTTTGGTATATTGACAAGCCTTCATTTAGAATCAACACTGATTTATTGTTTGAAATGCTACTTTTAGGACCTCTTTTTTATGTATTAGGGCTAATTTTTTCATCTTATTTAGGGTCTTTAAAGACACAAACTATGGGTGTGATGCTAAGTTTTGTAATCGCAGTTGCATCTGCAAGTTTAATCTCGTTTGTAGCAATGCCTTATTATTTTTTCCATTATGAGAGTCAGATTTCAATGACAGATTATCCCAAAAGTGTTCCTATTTTTATGGCAAAAAATCTACAAAATCAAACTTATAATTCTCAAGAGCTAAAAGGAAAGGTAATTCTCTTAGATTTTTTTAATACCCGTTGTGGTTTTTGTATATTGCAATTAGATGAAGTACAGGCAATTAAAAAGGAATTCTCAAATCGAGATGATTTTGAGGTCTTGGTTGTCAGTACAGGTGGGGTAGATTCTTTGTCAAGCCTTAGTAAGTTCTTATTAGATGAAGATGATAACATAAAAGCCTTAAAGTTTATCTTAGATGAAGATGATAAAATCTGGAATCAGTTTAAACTCAAAGCCTTACCTACTACTTGCTTAATTGACAAAAATGGTAAAATAGTCTTTTGGCACGAAAGTTATTATAATGGTCAGGATAATTATCAAGCCTTTATGAGCAAAAAGATTCAAAATTTACTCCATTAATTAATCATTTCTTATCTTGATGGGTAAATTTTATAATTTAAGGCTTTGTTATTAAAGGGATATGAAAAGATATTTTTAGGTGTAATCTGTTGATATTTATTTTAAAATATTACTTGTAAAGGTACAAGCAAAAACTTGCACCTTTATAAAAATCTCCCCTTTGGAGTAGAGTTTTTTTACTCCCCTTTAAAATTAGGGCTTCTTTTTTCTAAGAATGCTTTCATCCCTTCGTGAAAGTCTTCTGTATTGGCAGAATGACCAAAATAAAGTGATTCTTTCAAATAACCAGCTTCGTAGCTACTATAAACAGAATTTACAGATTTAATCACCATCGCAATCGCTAATGGGCCAGAAGTAGCTATTTTTTTAAGAATTTCTCTGGTTTTGGCAAAAAGCTCATCATGAGATGCCACTACATGATTGACTAAACCTAGCTCATAAGCCTCACGAGCTGAGAGCATATCTCCAGTCATAATTAACTCTAAAGTCTTGGCTTTTCCGATGCTTTGTGTCAAGCGTTGAGTACCTCCAAAGCCTGGCAATGTACCTAACTTTACTTCTGGAAGACCAAACTTGGCACTTTCTACTGCTACACGCATGTGGCAAGCCAAAGCAAGCTCACAGCCTCCCCCAAGTGCATATCCATTAATAGCGGCTATGACGGGTTTAGGGCAGTTTTCTAGCATTGCATAGACATCTTGTCCATTTTGAGAGTATCTTTTTGCTCCTATTTCATCCAATTTAGAAAGCTCGGCGATATCAGCCCCAGCCGCAAATGCCTTTGTGCCTTCTCCTGTGATGATGGCACTGTTGATACTCGCATTATGATAGACCTCATTCATTGCCTTGCGTATGTCCTCTACGGTATCGTGGTTAAGGGCATTGAGTTTAGAGGCACGTCTGATAGTGATAAGTGCTATTCCGTCTTCTATTTCTAGCACTAAGTTATCGTAAGTTATTTTCTTTTTTGACATAATCTATATCTATTTAATATTAAGAGCTTTCCCAAAAATACATCGCTCTCTAAACATTTCAAACGATTGAAGAGGGTAATTCTATTAAAAGAAAACATTTATGCTTAGATTGCTATTTTCTCTTTGGATTGTTTAAAATATTTTATAGAGTGTGAGACTAAATCAATGTATTCTATTTTAGACTTTCTCGGTAAAATCAAATTTTTACGTAAATTTGTGCCAAATCTTGCAAACTTATTTTTATAATATTTCACTTTAAATTTTGTGAAAAAGAAGTTTGTTCTGAAAAAACTCTCATTTTCTGAGATTTGTTATTGATATTTCATATTAAATTCTAATAAAATTATGGCATTGGTGGAAATGGTTATGCCCAAAATGGGCGAAAGTGTAATGGAAGGTACTATTCTTAAGTGGCTCAAAGCTATAGGAGATACCATAGAACAAGATGAGCCTGTCTTAGAAGTAGCTACAGACAAAGTAGATACTGAGATTCCTGCCATCCAAGGAGGCATTCTTAAAGAAATCTTGGCTCAAGAAGGTGATGTAGTACAGATAGGGAAAGTAATCGCAATCATTGCTACAGATGCTGATGATACAAGTGATGCTCCTTCTGCTGTTAGCCAATCTCAAGAAAGACCTAACAAAGATAAAGAAGAAGAGTCTCCTGTATTAGTAGATGCCTTAGAAACCATAGAACAAAGCTTAGAACAAGCACATAGCTTTGTGAGCAATGCTTCAGACCGTCTTTCAGTGCCTGCAGAAGGCAGGTTTTACTCTCCACTGGTAATGAATATCGCCAAAACAGAAGGAATCAGTATGCAAGAACTTTCTTATATCCCTGGCTCTGGTCTAGAAGATAGAGTTACTAAGAAAGATATTTTAAATTATTTGACTCATCGCAATCAAGATGCTGCGAGCACTCCTACTCCTCAGCCTCAGCAAGAAGCCAAAAAAGAAACTGCACCTAAGCAGGCTATTACAGCTAGTACTCCTATATCTACCCCTCAAGCCACTACTTCTAATGGCTCTATCAATGGCAATGTAGAGATTATAGAAATGGACAGAATGCGTAGAATGATAGCAGATAGAATGGTAGATTCTAAGCGTATTTCTCCGCATGTAACTACTTTTATAGAGGTAGATGTAACCAATATTGTCTTGTGGCGAAATAAAATCAAAGAAAATTTCAAAAAGAAAGAGGGTGAAAACCTGACCTTTACTCCTATTTTTATAGAAGCCATCGTCAAAGCACTCAAAGACTTTCCGATGGTCAATATCTCAGTAGAAGGAGATAAAATCATCCGTAAAAAAGACATCAATATCGGTATGGCGACTGCCCTTCCTTCTGGCAATCTCATAGTGCCTGTGATTCATAATGCAGATCACCTTAGCCTAGTAGGTCTGAGCAAAAAAATCAACGAGCTTGCAAACCGTGCCCGTCAAAATAAACTTAAGCCAGATGAGCTTTCTGGTGGCACTTATACAGTTTCTAATATTGGTTCTTTTGGGAATGAAATGGGTACACCTATTATCATGCAGCCACAAGTAGCGATTATGGCAATAGGAGCTATTAAGAAAAAACCCGCAGTAATAGAAACCGAGGCAGGAGATATGATTGGCATCAGACACTTAATGTTTATCTCTCACTCTTACGATCATCGAGTAGTAGATGGTGCTTTGGGTGGAATGTTTGGGCGTAGAGTAGCTGATTATTTAGAAGCCTTTGACATTAACAGAAGTATTTAATTAAAATTAATAAATATATTTAAAAATATTTATTAATATACATTTTGCTTAATTAATCTGAAATATTGATTATCAATGTGTTAAATGATATACTATTGTTTTTAAGCTACTTAGTCTGAATTTATTTTTTCAAAAAGAATAACACAATAAAATCAGTATTTATAAAAATTGATATTTTTGCCTAACCAAAAAAAATATAAACTCAATAAATTATGCCCAATCAAAAATCTAGTACTGCCTTATCTAATATTGCTTTCAATTCGTTTATGGGTAACAGTCCTTTGTGGTACAAACAAGCTGTTCTTTTTTCTTTGATTATTAATCCTATCATTTTATTTGGAATAGGTGGTGAGTTAGGTCAAACGGTAGCAGGTTGGATGATATTGATTGAATTTATAGGTACACTAGCACTTGCTCTGCGCTGTTACCCTCTAATTCCAGGTGGCTTACTTGCTATTGAAGCTACTGTGATGGGCTTAGTTACTCCTGGCGGAATCTACCATGAAGTGGAAGCTAATTTAGAAGTAATCTTGCTTTTGCTCTTTATGGTGGCAGGGATTCATTTTATGCAAGATCTGCTTTCTTGGATATTTACTAAGATTCTGACGAGTATTCGCTCCAAAATATGGCTTTCTGTTACATTCACTTTTGTAGGAGCTTTTTTATCAGCTTGGTTAGATGCTCTGACTGTTACGGCTGTGATGATAGCCGTAGCGATTGCATTTTATAATATCTACACAAGTGCTTCCTTAGATGACCGAGCTCCTGATAAATCTAAATCTAATGATGAACGAAAGGAGTTAGCCCGAGAAGATTTTGAGAATTTTAGTGGTTTTTTGAGAAATCTATTGATGCACGGTGTAGTAGGTACTGCCCTTGGTGGCATGTCCACACAAGTAGGAGAACCACAAAATTTAATCATTGCCTCACAAATGGGCTGGAGTTTTATAGAATTTTACCTCAAAATGGCACACGTTTCTATTCCTGTTTTGATTGTTGGACTATTGACTACGATGCTTGTAGAAAAATTTAAAATAGTAGGCTATGGATACCAAATTCCTGATGCAGTCCGTAATATTTTGAAAGCCAACGCTGTTAAGATGCAAGCCGAAATGGATGGTAAAAAACGATGGCATTTATTCGTGCAAGCCGTAGGAGGCATCTGGCTTATTATTGCCCTTGCACTGCATCTTGCCGAAGTTGGTTTGATAGGACTTTCAGTAATTATATTTTTGACTGCTATGATGGGCAAAATTGATGAAAATACGATTGGTCATGCTTTTGAAGAAGCTACCCCTTTTACTTCTCTTTTGATAGTCTTTTTTGTAATAGTGGGTATGATTGAGCATATTCATCTATTCAAGCCTGTGATTGAGTTGGCTTTAAGTGCAAAAGGTGATGCACAACCCTATACGTTTTTTGTTTTTTCAGGCTTACTTTCAGCTATTAGTGATAATGTATTTGTAGGTACTATCTATATCAAACAAGCCGTGGCAGCACTGGGTACTGAATCTATACAAGCAGAAAATGCAGCGATAGCTATTAATGTAGGTACTAATATCCCCTCTATCGCAACTCCAAACGGGCAAGCTGCTTTCTTATTCTTATTGACCAATGCCATCGCAGCTCGTATCAAACTCTCTTATTTTAGAATGGTACTCATGGCTTTCCCTTATTTTATTACTCTTACAATCACTTGTATCATTTTCTTAACTTGGCAGTGGCTGTAAATCATTGTTTAACGAAAAAACACCTTATCAGTAGGTACGAACTACCTTATTTAGAGGTAATATAGGAAGTCAGGGAAGTCTTCATAGTGAGTGAAGGCTTCCCTCATTTTTTGTAAGTGAATTAGAAGAAAAAAATCACCAAGAACCGAAATAAATGAATAGTGTATGAAGATATCATAGTTATTGAATTAAGTGAGAGATTAGTTATTAGTTATTCAAATGTAAGAGTCTGATAATGAGTACTTTACTAAGACTAAATAATTACCTTCAGCAATTCCTACTTTGGATTTGTTATTTTGTTTATTACACTTTTGAAAAATAAAAATTTCAATAAGTACTTTGAATATCTTACCATAGTCTGACCAAAGGTCTGACTGAATCGCCTCAGGGAATATGCACATTGAATTCTGAGCAAATAGTCATTCATTGAGGTCTGACCTAGGTTTTTTTATATGAAGGAAATTTGGTAAAAGTCTTTATAACCAACTTATATTCACAAAGTGAGAATTACTGTATCCACTACTTGTATGCCATTTAGTTTATTAATTACGAGTTGTTCGATTTTTGTATGAGTTTTAGAGTTATTTTACTTGGATAGTTTTTTTTGAGGTGGGTGTAAATTATATTATTATTATTCATTTTCTACATTTATAATTTCATTCTTTTTATAAAGTTTGGCTAGAAATTTAGATTTCATTCTAAATTGACTTCTTCTTTTTACTTTAGGTTTAGTAGATATATTTTCCAGCTTTATTCCTGGGTCATAATAAATATTACCAATAGCCATTTGAGAAAGAAAAAGTTGAAAATCTGTTCCAGTTCCTAATATGATATTATTGCCATATTTATATTTTCTGTTTCCAGTAGTTTCTGAGAGTGAGGGTACATAACAAGCTTTGTCATGTTTTCTATTCCAATGTAATAGCATAGAAGCAAAGCTCCAAGAGGCTGTTTCATTATCATTTTTATCAATTAAAGCAATTTTTCCAGTTGAATTTCTAATTTTACCTGACTCAGTATCAAAACCGATTAGTCTCATTTCAAGGTTAGTTGTTTTATGAATTTCTCCTGCTTTGTGTACGCCACCAAAATTCATTCTATCGGGTCTTCCCATCTTATCTTTGTAACCATAAGTTTTGATAAAGTACTCTACACCTTCTGTTTTGTATAAACCATCAGTTGGTTCAGGAGTCATTAATGTTATGACGGAAGCGTCTATTTTATCAAATCGTTTAACACCAAACTGTTTAACTTCCCAACCCATAAAATCAGGTTCTGAATATCCATTTGGTGTAACTCCTAATTCTGCTTCTAAAGTGTAACCACCACAATTTGAAGCGTTGCAAGGCAAGATATTTCTATCTGAATCAAGACGTTTTGAATCTATCCATCCAAGGTTGTAGATACGGTTAAGTTCACTAAGTAAAATACTTCTATTGTTTTGGGCTTGTGGAAGTTCAATAACCTTGAAAACTCCATGTTCTGATAAATCAGATTCTTTTGCAAATTCTTGGTTAGTGTAAATTTTCCGTTGCAAGGTTATCATATTTAGCGGTAAGTACAGCTATGGCATTAGAGTCTAGCTTTTTTTAACAAAAATTAGCACTTTGCAACGGATTATTTA
>JBBRUH010000320.1:0-6845 GCA_038248005.1 Cytophagales bacterium
AATATCTGTTGCATAGTCTATTTCTTCTTTTTGTTGGGAAGTAGGCAAACGCCAGACATGTTGCCAAGATTCATCCTCACTTAGCCCTAAAACAATATTTGAATTACCAATATCAACTGCAAGTAACATCATAGACATTAATGTTTGTATATTCAACAATTAAAGAATGGAATATTTTTGTGGTATCTTTCTGCTAATATAAAAGGTTTTGTAAGGAATCAAGAATGAATGTCTTAGAATATCTTATTCTTACATCAAGTTCTTATCTTTGCTTATCTATTAAAAGAGTAAAAAAGTGATATAAACGTATTAAGATGACTTTTTCAAATGAACCTGTTTTTTTAAACCAAGAAATTCCTGAGGGAGAAACCTTAGAATACAAATCATTAGAGCCTAAATACTTGAAAGTAAAGCGGATTTCTTTTGTCATTTCTTTGGTGATATTTGCAGTGGTGCTTGGTTTTATTTTTTATTTTATAGAAGAAATTCAGAAAATATGGATTATAAGCCTCATAGCAGGCTTATTCTTACTTTATGCGGTCTTAGAATGGATAGCAGATGGACTTAGTTTTAGATACAGTGGCTATGCCATTCGGGAGCGAGATTTACATTTTCGCTCAGGTTGGTGGAGACGAAGAGTGCGTGTTGTGCCATTTAATCGAGTACAACATTTGAGTATAGAATCTGGAATGATTGAGCGACGTTACGGATTAGCTTCAGTGGCTATTTATACAGCAGGAGCTTCACAAGCAGATTTTAAAGTAAAAGGATTAAAAGAAGATACAGCTCAAGAACTTAAAAATTGGATTAATACACAAGTCAATGCAGGAAACGAACCTACCTAATCTCATGGCAGATTGGGAAATCCCTCAAAGACAATCACCCGCTGCCATTTTTATCTTATTTATAAAAACCATCTTTAACCTAGCAAAGGCTTTTTGGCCTGTGTTACTGATTTATGTTTTTCGTGAAAAAGAAGAAGGAGAAAGTAATTTTATCTTGATATTAACTGTATTAGGTTTTGGATTGCTTTCCATTTTGATTACTTTACTTAAGTTTTGGTTTTATAAATTTAGTATTTCCGAAGAAAACCTTCACATTCAGTCAGGCTGGTGGAAACGCAAGAAAATGTCTATTCCACTCAAAAATATTCAAAGCGTACAACTAGAGCAAGATTTATGGCAAAGGATTTTTAAGGTTTCTAAAGTTTCTTTTGATAGTGCAGGAAGTGACCAAGTAGAAGCACGCATAGATGCCTTGGAGGTGTCTAAAGCCGAAAAGCTAAAAGAAATCTTACTAAAAGAAAAGCAAGAAATTATTCACTCAACAGATACTACAGAAGCGACTGATGTTCCCGTTTCTGAGATGTCTTCTCCTACTGATTCAGTCTCTAAAGTATATCGATTAGATGGAGGTGATTTGCTCAAACTAAGCCTTTCAGCCAACCATTTTGAGGCTTTTTTTATATTACTAGCTTTTGGATATAGATTCTTAGAAGATTTGGGAGGTGTTATGGGTGCAAAAAAAGATGAACTCATGCAATCTTATGCTGATGAAGCTCTCAATCAAAGTATATTTATTTTATTGTCTGGTTTTGCACTTATAGCAGGCATTTCCATTGTATTTTCTGCGGGGCGTACTTTGTTTAAATATTATGATTTTAAACTGGTAGAAACAGAAAAAAACTGGAAAGTTTCTTGGGGACTAACGACTCGTCAGCAAAAAATAGTGCCTTTTTCTAAGATACAAATGCTGACCTACCAAAGTAATTGGCTTAGGAGAAAGCTAGATTTTTGGATGATATATATCAATGTAATAGGGCAAGTAAAAACCCAAGCCAAAACTAGAATTACACTTCCCTTTACTTCCTTGGATAAAGTCCTGTCTGTTACGTCTGTGTATCTTTCATCAGATACACTCAAGGAAGAGGGAAAAGGCATTGCCAAAGTGTATTGGATTCGAAAAGCTATATTGTTAGCATTGCCACTTTCTGTGCTAGTTTCGGTAGGTTTATATTTTTTGGTAAGTCATTATATGGCTTGGCTAGGAATCGTACTTCTAGGATATTTGACAGTATATTTTTATATATGGCAACAAAATTTCCAATGGATAGCAGATGAATCAGGGCTTTGGCTATGTGCGGGTGTTTGGGGGCGAAAATATACCCTTCTCAAATGGCAAAAAATCCAGCAGATAGAACTTAGACAAACGCTTTATCAATATAGAAAACAGTTTACAGATATTCATTTTATTACTGCTGGAGGAGTTGCAATTATTCCTTATCTCAAGCTAGAAACAGCCCAAAGATTGAGAGATGAAGTTCTTTATTTGGTGGAAAGTAAAGAGGAAGATTGGCTTTAAATAAGAGATGAGTTATAAATGATGAGTTTATAATAAAAAATAAGTTAAACGCAAATAAACAAATCTTCTTTGAAATCAAATTATAAATATTTTCTTCTTATTACACTGATTCACAGCATATTAAGTGTCGCTTTATATTACAGATATGGTGTAAAAGTAGTCAATGACTCGAGATACTATTTAGAGTCTGTCAGTAAGTTTGCAGAAGAAGGATACATAGACGGACATAGTTTTTGGTACTTTACTTATATACTTTTCATTTATGTATTATATACTTTTTTTGAAAATCCAGCTTGGCTTGTACTAATACAAAATATACTCACACTCGGATCAGTCTTGGTCATATTCCAGTTTTCTTATCATTGGTTTGGAAATAGGAAAGGAGCTTTGTTTACGAGTTTGGGCTATTTATTATTTTTAGAGCAACTTACTTGGAGTTTTTATATCTTGACAGAAGCCATCTATGCACCTGTGCTTTGCTTTGTGTTTTATGGACTTTGGAGGCTAGACAAAGGAATCTCTAGCAGTTGGTATTTTAAAACACTTCTCTTTATAGCATTAGTATTCGCTTTTTTTATTAAACCTACAGGCTTGGCTTTACTTATAGCTTTAGGGATTGCGGTGTTCTTTAGATTTCGAATCTGGTTTTCAAGCTACTATCATAATTTACTGACTGTATGGGGTAGTTTTATTGTATTGCTTTTGTTGGCAAATCAGATGCTATCTAGCTTTATACTGGTTGAAAACTTTGCCTTGGGAGAGATTGTCTATGGTGTTACTACCTTGCCTCAGTTAAGTAGTGGACCTTATTTGATAGTAATTCCGCCTAAAAACCTTTATATTCCTGATAAACTTGAATCTCCTCTTTGGCGATTATTTACCTTTATCATTTTTAACCCGTGGTTTATGTGCAAGCTTTTTTGGGGGAAAGTTTTTTACTTTGTGTCACACTTTCGCCCTTATTGGTCTTTGATTCACAACTTATTTATTGTGCTAACACTTTATCCTACCTATTATTTTTTCATAAAAGGCTTGTCTTTTAAAGAGGTTTTGATACATCAGAGAGCATTCATTCTCAGTTTTGTAGTGGCTCATATACTTTTCATAGGACTTACCTCTGTAGATTGGGATGGACGATTTTTAGCTCCTTTATATCCCCTTATTTTTTTGATAGGAGGGCAGGGTTTCGCACAGATTTTTAAAAAATAAGCCTTTAACTTTTTCGCTGTGTATTGGGTCTTACCTGTTCATATATTTGATTTAACAGCCTGATTTACAGACATATTCTCCTTTGGTGGTAATCGTGATAGAAGGTAGTTTATTACATTTATTAAACATCAAATATCCATCTTTAAGGCTTTTCCAGAGTGAAATGAGTTTAGGCTCATTAGCATGTTTTTCTTTAAGTGTTTTAAAGTTTTCTTCGGTGAGCTTCATCGGAAAAATAGTAATCGGGATGCGTGCTTGTCCAGCAGATTTTGCATCTACAGCCATGAGATAGAGTTCTTTGATTTTATCATCTGTAATCGGAATACAGCCTGTGGTTACACAGTCACCATGTACGTAGATTTCACTTCCTATATTACTAGTATCACCCAATAATTCGTCTGCACGATTGGGATAATTTACCTTTAGTGATAAGAAAAACTTACTTTCAGGGTTAAAGTCAGTAAATCTATAGAACCCTTCAGGGATTTGCTTATCACCTTCTCTTCGTTTAGGACCTAGCTCACCTGATGTCTTACAAATATCAAAAGTTTTAAGAAGTAAGAATGCAGGTTTATTTTTATCTCTTGCCCACACTTCTATGAGTTTTTCTTCTTTGAAAGCCCTGAAATAGAGTTCAAGTGAAAATTCATCTAATTTTTTTTCTTCGTAAAGTTTAGCTAACGCTACTCTTTTCTCTCTGTTAGATGATTTTACTCTTGCTATTTTGAGTTGCTCTTCTTTAAAGGCAGTAGGAGCATAAAGTTTAGCTATAGAGTCGGCTGCTGAGATTTTGGGTTCTTCTTGAGTCTCTTTATTGTTAGTTTCTGTTTTCTCTGTTTTCTCTTTACCTTCCTCTGTGGGGTTAGTTTTTACTTTGCCACGGATATATTCTAAACCTAGCAAAGCCGATACTACAAATAAGATAATGAATAAGAGGCGTTGATTTTTCATGGTATATGATGTGCTAAGATTTATAATTTATTAGGAAAGATAATAATCATATTTCACATTTCAAATAATATAAACAGGAGATGAGTTATAAGTGATTGGTTACTAGCTCGTAAGAGTTTGATAATGAGAATTTTAATGAAGATAAATTAGTGCTTTATTTTGAACGGATTACTAACACATATTTCATCTTTTAAATTAGCTTTCTGTAAGTGATGAGTTATAAATGATGAGCTGTCTTAAGTAAGATTTTGATAATCAGTTTTTATTATGAGATTAAAGTTCAAACTAATTTTGATTATCTACTTACAAATAAAGAAGCAAGCATTAATGCTTACTTCTAGTTTTATGACAAGATTAAAGTAGAAACTAATTTTGACTATCTACTTATACCAATTTTTAAAAATTATTTATTATTCCAGTGTTTCATTGGTAAACCTGCTACAGGTGATTTGAAAGTTACGAGCCTATCCATCCCTAGTGAACCCATGTAAACAGTCTTTAGATCTTCTCCTCCAAAATTAATACTTGTGATAAGGGCAAGTTTAGAGCCTACACAACCCATCATGTGTTCAGGAGTCATTTTTCCCTCTGCCAATGCCCCAAAAGCAGTCTCAAGGGCAGGTATATTTGGGTCTTCAAAAACAGTATGAGCTTCTAGAGTCTTAGCATCTATGATAACTAAGCCATTTCTGAGTACTGTAGTAACCCATACATTGCCCTCAGAATCAAAAGCAAAGCCATCAATGGAGGCGGTATCCCCTAGAGATTCAGGTCCAAAAGTTTCTTTTTCGCCCAAGCTGCCATCAGCATTTACAGGGAAGCGAGAGATTTTGGCTGCCATTGTTTCTGCTACATAAAGGTACTTTTCTTCCACATCTAATCGGATTTCATTGGTAAATACAATGCCATCTCCTACAATTCTAGCCCCATTTTTATCAATCAAGATGACGTGTCCATCAGGTTGGGGATCTACTGCTGCCGCAAACCAAGGATGTCTTCTAGCCGAAATAGCTACCCAAAGGCGGTCTTGGCTGTCCATAAATACATAATTAGTAGGGCCTAGGGGTTCTCCATTGAGGTTATCCAGAATTACTTCTGTCTTACCATCACGGGTCATTTTTAAGATTTCATTGTTTTGCCAGTCAGCTAGGTAAATATTTCCTTCGCTATCCATCGCCATTCCGTTGGTTTCACCAGAAGTTCCAATGGCTTCTTGGCTGCCATCAGGGTTGATTTTAGTAACGGCATGTCTATTGTCAGAAACCCACAAAGTACCATCTTTTTCTGCGAGGACGCACTCTGGACGGCTTAGGTTTTCCCCATAAAACTGTAAATCATCTAGGTTAAGTTTGAAGTCTTTAATCCAAGTCATATCTTAGTTTGTTTATATAATTTATTTAATTCATAATATTTTATAAAGCTACTAAAGATACTAGAAAGCAACAAATATTTATTATAATTGATGAGTTATAAATGATGAGTGATGAATCATTTTAGTAAGATTCTGATAATCACCTTTTTATGACAAGGTCAAAGTGTAAACTAATTTTGCTTATCTACTTATCACGCCAAAATATTAGTGATTGATTTTTATACACTACCACAATACGTCACTACTATTTACAACCTTCTGCGGGGGCTTGGCTGTAATCAAAATCAAGGCTTGTGAGTTTGGTAAAGCGAGTACTTTTACTTCGATTTTGGACAAGATTAGGCTCTCCTACATAGAAGACCTGATTGCCAGAGCCTACTCCTAAGCTAATCTTTATGTTTTCTTTAAGATAGATGATATTATTACTACCTGAATAGAGCGTAAAACTGCTTCCTTTTTCTACGTAAAATACATTATTATTGCCTGTGTGTTGATAGTTAGTACGCTCACAAATCCAGTAAGTAGCCTCATTTCCTATTTTTCTAAGCTCAAATACGCCTGTCTGCATCACATTGGCATTAGGAGGGATGATGTGTGCATCACTTTGGATGTAATCAGGACTTGATTGAGTGTTAGGTTGATTATTATCTTCTTGAGAATACTCTGAATTGCTCTGAGTGCTTTCATTGGCAAGGTCTTCTTCCGAAGGATAACTAGGGTAAGGTTGAGCAGGTTGGTTTTTGACTATATCAGGGATTTCCGTTTTGATTTCGGGGCAGATGCCCTTAGGAGCTTGAGAGTAATCAAATACAAGATATTCACAAGAAATCTGCTGCATATTACTATAGACTAGGAACTCTGCTCCTCTTTCCACATAGACAGTTCCCCTTACATTCATCCCTAAGCTTAGTTTTGCTCCTTTTCTGAGATAAACCACAAACTCACCTTTTGC
>JBBRUH010000321.1:0-6827 GCA_038248005.1 Cytophagales bacterium
AGATAAAGCAAGGGATTTATATCAAAAAGATGCTGAAAATGCAGAAGCTGCCTTTTTTTTGGCAGCAGCTTACGCCTTCAAAAGTCGCCTTCATGCTGAGCGAAAGCACTGGGCAAGGGCTACTTTCACAGGCAAAAGCTCACTCAAATTTCTTAGAAAAGGCAAAGAAACCGAAGATTTAAGCCCCGAACTTTTGCTAGGAGATGCACTCTATAATTACTACTCTGTTTGGATTCCTGAAAATTATCCTATGCTAAAGCCTATTCTTCTTTTATTTAGAAAAGGAGACCAAAGACTAGGACTTGAGCAACTTAAAGAGGTAACTCAAAATGCTTTTTATACTCGTACAGAAGCACAGTATTTTTTGATGCGTATCTACAGGACTGATGAGAAAAAACCCGAAGAAGCACTCGTCATTGCCGAATATCTCAACAAAACCTTCCCAGACAATGCTTGTTTTCATAGGTATTATGCCAGCACCTTGTATTCATTAGGAAGGACAGCAGAGCTTGAAAGGGTTTCTCTGGACATTTTGCAAAAAATAGATGCCCAGATGATTGGTTATGAAGGGATTAGTGGTCGGTATGCGGCTTATTATATGGCTTTTGTGCAAATGTCAAAATATCAAAACCCTAGTAAAGCACAGGAGTACTACCAAAGAACAATAGACTTTTCTGAACAAACAGATCACCTTGATTCGGGTTATTATCACAGTGCATTGCAGCAAAAAGCCCAGTATGCACACAGCCAAAAAAACTACAAAGAAGCAAAAAAATACTATACTCTTCTGAAACAACATACCAAAAGCAAAGATAAAAAACATAAAGAAGCTAAGAAATATCTGAAGCAATACAAGAAGTATTGAGTGAGAGGTTGATGTGTTGGGTCATTTTTTTTGGTCGTTGGTTACTGGGTCATTTTTTTTAGTCATTACAGGTTATTACGATGTTTTTATATTGATAAATACTGTTCAAGCGAAGACGCTTGAACGAGATAAATGCTGGTGTAAGCGTCTTCACTTGCACCATACAAATAAAATCGTAATAATGTCTACTAGTCATTGGGTAATAAATTTCTCCTAAATTCTACATCCTCACTCCTCACTCCTAAAATTCTCCGTTCCCCCATCCTCACTCCTAATCGCTGCTTCATTTAATATCTTATTCACAGAATAATTCAATAAACTTTGACAATTTTTGCTTTATGATTATATTGCCCGATATTTGAGGACTACTCAAATTAATAAACAATTAAAAACACTTTAGACTTTCTGAAAATATTGAATTATTGGCTTTATGAAAAAATATATTTGTGTTCATGGTCATTTTTATCAGCCCCCTCGTGAAAACCCGTGGCTTGAAGAGATTGAATTGCAAGAGTCAGCAGAACCATTTCATGATTGGAATGAGCGAATCAATGCAGAGTGCTATTACCCCAATGCTGTTTCGAGAGTCTTGGACAGCAATGGACGAATCACTGATATTCTGAATAACTACGAAAAGATTAGCTTTAATTTTGGGCCTACTTTGCTCTCCTGGATGAAAGACTACGCACCTAATACTTATCAAGGTATCTTAGAAGGAGACAAGCAAAGTCAAGCCTATTTTAATGGTCATGGCTCAGCACTGGCACAGGTTTATAATCATATTATTATGCCTTTGGCTACTCGCCGTGATAAAGAAACTCAAGTAATCTGGGGCTTAGAAGACTTTGAGAGTAGATTTGGGCGTAAAGCCGAAGGAATATGGCTTGCGGAAACCGCAGTAGATATAGAGACCTTAGAAGTGCTAGCAGAACATAAACTTAAATTTACGATACTGGCTCCTCGCCAAGCCAAACGATTTAGGAAGATAGGCACTCAAGAGTGGCAAGATGGTATCAATACCAGAAGGCCTTATCTCTGCAAATTACCTTCTGGCAAAAAAATCACCCTGTTTTTTTATGATGGTGAAGTTTCTCAGGCAGTTGCTTTCAAAGGCTTGCTAGATGATGGCAAAAGACTGGCTGATTATTTATTAAATTCTTTTGGAGAAGACGAAGGCGAGCCACAGCTTGTCAATATAGCCACAGATGGCGAAAGCTATGGGCATCACCACCACCATGGTGATATGGCTCTAGCTTATGGCTTGAAATACATAGAAGAAACTGACTATGCCAAGCTCACTAATTATAGTGAGTATTTAAGTCTTTACCCTCCCGAATATGAAGCAGAAATCCACGAAAATAGCTCTTGGAGCTGTGTGCACGGCATTGAGAGATGGCGAAGTGATTGTGGCTGTAATACGGGTGGTCGTAATGAATGGAATCAAAAATGGAGAATCTCGCTCCGTGAAGCCCTTGACTGGCTTCGTGACCAGCTAGATAAAGTCTATGAAGATGAAATGGGCTTATTAACGGATGATGTTTGGGGACTTAGAAACCGACATATTCAGATTTTGCTTGACCGTAGCTCAGAAAATATCAATAGAGTCTTGGGAGAATTTATTAGAACAGAGCTTACTTCTCGCAAGCGTACACAAGTGATGCGTCTGCTCGAGATGCAAAGGCAATGTTTACTCATGTTTACAAGTTGTGCATGGTTTTTTGATGAAATATCAGGAATTGAAACTGTTCAAATTTTGCAATATGCCAACCGAGCCATTCAGCTAGGTGATCAACTCACTAGCCAAGACTTAGAGCAAGAGTTTATTAATCTTTTGAGCAAGGCAGAAAGTAATATTCCTGAGCATAAAAATGGCGGAGAAATTTACTGTAAGTTTTCTACTCCTGCTAGGGTAAACCTCAATAAAGTAGGGACACACTATGCCATTGCTTCTCTCTTTGCCGAAGACCCTAGCAAGATGGATGTGCTAAATTTTGATACAGAAAATCAGTATTTTGAAAGGCAAGAAGCAGGTCTCCAAAAACTTGCCATAGGTCGTACTACGGTGATTTCTAAGATTACGCTTTCTGAGAAGTATTTTAGTTTTGCTGTGCTTTATCTTGGGCAACACCAGATTATTGGAAGTTCTTCTAACCAATTATCACAGATTGATTTTTTTAAAATGGCAGATAGAATTAGAGAGGCTTTCAATAAAAGTAATATCTCTGATGTGTTGCAAACGATGCAAATATATTTCCCATCTAAAAATTTCTCTATCTGGGAGTTATTTAAGGATGAAAAAATAAAAGTATTAGAAAAAATCCTTGAAAACAACCTAGAACAAGCACAAGGTGCTTACAGAGATATTTATGACCAAAGTTATCCATTGATGAACGTAATGCAATCTGCAGGGCTCAAGATACCACCTACACTGCGTCAAAATCTGAATATGGTGATTAATAACGAGATTAATACTTTCTTTGAAGAAACAAATCTACAGCCCAAAAAACTGCAAGACTTGGTAAAAGAAGTAAATAAATGGGGCATCTTACTTAATAAAGAAAGAATAGAACATACCTCTTCTCTGCGGCTCAAAGACTGGGTAGAGGATTACCTACAGGATGCTCAAAATGAAAAAATGCTGCGTTACATCATCGAAACGATTGCACATCTACACGGCTTAGAGATTTATCCAGATTGGAATGAAATCCAGAATCTTATCTTTAAAGCCAGTAAAAACCTTATACCAAAGTGGTTTGCAGAAGCTGAGAAAAATCCAGATGACTATGCTCTTTTACAAGGATTTTTGAAACTATCTGAGCTGATTAACTTAAAACTGAGCCTTCCTAAGATGTCTGACGTTTTGAGATAAGGCAAACTAGATGATAAGATAAGTACAGTTTATATGTGGTTGAACACTTTCTTAAATTGTATTTATCTTTCATAAATGAATTTCTTTTTTATTCTTAAAAAGCAATTTTAAAGAATAAAAAGACTGTTTTTTTAATTTATCATCTTATTTTATTACATGCAAACTAATTATATTTTAATTGTTGCTGTGATTGTTGTACTACACTTCGTGGTTGGGATAGGCTATTTAATGTATAAAATCACTCGAAAACCTCCCAAAAAGTGAATAAAACGAGTTATTATGTACATATAAGGAATCGTTATTTGAAAAAATAATGAACTTCAATACTATCATAAACGTACTGTAGAAGCAAAATGACAATACATCCCAAATAATAAAATTATGGCATTCTACTCCATTTTTAAAAACTCTGTGCGTCAAGATTTAAAAAAGATTGATATACTGAAACTTCAACCAAATGATGTATGCTATTATGAAAAATTTAAAGAACCCTTTATAGTGAGTGAAGTAGCCACTACAGGAAGAGGTGTTTTTTATGTAGAAATCACACATACCAAGACCAAGAGAACCTTCGTTTTTACAGATTTTTATCCAGTAATGGTAGCATCTGATATTTTTCAGAATCGTTACTAAGTGAGAGATGAGTTATGAGTTATGAGTTTGTAATAGTCTGATAAAAAGTCTTACTTAAACTAACTTGTTACTTTATTTAATTCTTGTTGCTAAACAATAGAGTTGTTACGTACAGACTATCAACACTTTAGCTTTTTTACAACCACATAGACACATAGGAAACATAGGAAATTGCTTACGAAAAGCTTTTGTATTAACTTATCATTCCAAGATTCCCAAATGAAAAATTGATGTAAATCATTGAAAATCAAGAAGTAACAACTCTAATCATAAAATATATTTATATTAAGTAGATGGTCAAAATTAGTTTGCTCTTCAATCTTGTCATAAAAAACGGGTTATCAACATCTTACTAAAATCACTTATCATTCATAGTGATTTATTGTTTTCTAAGTATCCCGTTAATTCCAACAATAAACTTTTTGGTTATTACTCGTGTTATTCTTAATAATAAATAAGATATACAAAAGAATTACAAGCATTTAACCATTAGCCCCACCCATACAGACAATACCGCAACATAAACTTAACATAAGAATTTCAGACATTAAAAGGGTTTATTGCTTAATTTTTCTAATTTTGCAAAGAAGATACCCAATGCTATTGCTTAATTGTTTCCTCTCCATATACCACCAATAGAAATAGATTGAATATGTTTTCAGTCTTAAATTTTAAAAAAGATGAATAATAACGAAAAAAAGAACAAAATCGAAAAAAACAAAACCAAGCTAAAACCACAAACTAAGAAAAATAAAAATACAGCTAAAGCTCCTAGTTTTATAGACACACTTCGCAAATATTTTGAAGCAAACCCACATCAAGGCATTTCTATCAAGCAACTTTTTAGAAAACTAGAAGTCAGAAGCCGTTTGCAAAAATCCAAATTAGCCCAAGATCTTGAAAAAATCGCCCAAATGGGTGAAGTAGCCATAGATAGTGAAGGTTATTACCGAGGCAGTGAAGCCCAAGAAGCCATAGAAGGTGTGGTAGATTTCGTAAACCATAAATTTGCTTTTATAGTCTGTGAAGGACAAGAAGAAGATATTTGGGTAGGTGCTGATGACCTTAAATTTGCCCTAGATGGCGACCGTGTCAAAGTACGTGTGTTACCAATGCGTTCGGGCAAAAAAATAGAAGGAGAAGTGATAGAAATTATTTCTCGAACCAGAGATGAGTTTGTAGGAAAAATAGAACTTTCTGATCGATACGCTTTCGTTATCGCAGATAGCCGAAAAATGCACTTAGATATCTTTGTGCCACACAACCAAATCAATGGAGCAAAACACGGAGATAAAGTAATCGTGAAAGTCGTAGAATGGCATGATGCCAAAAGTAGCCCCGTAGGCACTGTCATCAATGTCTTAGGAAAAGCAGGAATGCACGAAACAGAGATGCACGCCATCTTAGCAGAGTTTGGGTTGCCTGTAGATTTTCCTGAGGAAGTACTAGAAGAATCCAAAACGATTAAGGAAACCATCAACAAAGCAGAAATAGCCAAAAGAAGGGATATGAGAACCATCCCAACTTGCACTATAGACCCCGCCGATGCTAAAGATTTTGATGATGCCCTCTCTATCCAAAAACTAGAAAATGGCAATTGGGAAATAGGGATACACATCGCAGATGTAACGCATTATGTAAAACATAACACTGCACTTGAGAAAGAAGCCTATAACCGTGCTACTTCTGTGTATCTAGTAGATAGAGTGGTGCCAATGCTTCCTGAGCGACTTTCTAACGGACTTTGTTCGTTACGCCCCAATGAAGATAAACTTACTTTTTCGGCAGTATTTGAGATCAATGATAAGGCAGAAGTCCTCAACAAATGGTTTGGACGGACAGTCATTCATTCTGATAGAAGATTTAGCTATGAAGAAGCCCAAGAAGTCATGGAAACAGGTAAGGGAGATTTTGTAGAACAACTCCAAACACTTAATCGCCTTGCTAAGATATTCACTGAAAAGAGATTCAAGTCAGGGGCAATGAATTTTGAAACGCCTGAGGTGAAATTTAAACTAGATGAAGAGTTTAAGCCTGTAGGTATTTTCATCAAAGAACGCAAAGATGCTCACCGTCTGATAGAGGAGTTTATGCTTCTTGCCAATAAGTATGTAGCAGAGTTTGTCTATCATCAGCACGAAGGCAAAGACAGCAAAAGTCATAAGGCAATGGTCTATCGTATCCACGAAAGCCCTAATGAAGAAAAGCTACAAAACTTTGCTACGTTTGCCAAGAAGTTTGGCTATGATGTAGCTACCAAAGGCAAAGCCATCTCTCAATCTCTCAATCAAATGATAGGAGGAGTACAAGGAACAGCCCAGCAAGATGTATTGCAATACTTAGCCATTCGCACGATGGCAAAGGCTCGCTACAGCACCGAAGCCATTGGGCATTTTGGCTTGGCTTTTCAGCATTATACCCATTTTACCTCACCTATCCGCCGTTATCCTGATATGATGG
>JBBRUH010000322.1:0-6825 GCA_038248005.1 Cytophagales bacterium
TAACTTGTAGAATGAAATTTATTACAGGAAAAAACAGAGCCACTTACAGCCTCACAGAGCCACTTGAAGAACTGATATCGCCCGACAATGTGGTTCGGCGCATAGACCTTTTTGTGGAGAGCTTAGACTTAGCACCTTTGGGGTTTAAGATGGATTTTAGCGAAAATGGCAGACCAGCCTATCACCCCAAAGTCTTGCTCAAATTATTCATTTACGGCTATTTGAATAATACTCCTGAAATGGTTGTAGAAAATTGTATTTATAAAATCGGCAACAATTATTACATAACCAATTCCGAAAAAATAAGCAAAAAAGATTTTTCCAACGCCATCAAAAACGGCAAAGTATTTATTGACGGTTGGACAGCAAGCCTAAACGGAACATTGCAGAATTACAAAGAAGATATAAAAATTGTATTTTAAACGCCCCTCGTACAAACAGGAGCATAACAAGGCTTGTACTAATTTATTCCGAAATCGTCTGCTTTCTGCCGAATGAAAACAAGACACTCCTCAAATTATTCAAACACTCTATTAATCCGTGTCCTGCCTCCCAAGTCGTATATAATCTTAACAAAATAAGACTAAGCACGATTTTTATACAAATCTCTGATTTGTATTGCATCGCCAAATATACTTTACAAAAATCCAAATCACTTACATACCACAAGACACAAACCCCTTCTTTTTTAGAATTCCATTTAATAAATCTTTTGTAAACTCCTTTTTATCAGATTTAAGGGTTAATTTTGAGCGAAAACCTTGTTTAATTAGTATGTTTGTACCTAAGTAGAATTTTTAGTAGTTAAAAAAAATGATCATCAGTAGTTTATAAAACTGTTTTTTACAACATGGATTTATTTCACGCTTTTACCATTCTGATTGTTTTATCTGCCTTGTTTGGCTATATCAATGAAAAATTTCTCAAATTACCCATTGCGATTGGCTTGATGCTCATTGCCTTGGCGATGTCTTTGGCAATAGTAGTGTTAGGAAATATATTCCCTGGCACACTAGATGAGCCTGTTGCTATGGTCAGAAGTATCAATTTCTCTAAGGTTTTGATGGAGATAATGCTGAGTTTTCTGCTTTTTGCGGGGGCATTGCATGTAGATGTAAAGACGCTTGCCAAAGAACGAAATCCAGTCATGATTTTTGCAACTTTGGGCGTGTTGGCTTCTACCTTTATGATTGGTGGGGCGATGTATGGCGTGTTTATGTTGATGGGTTTACCGACTGATTTTATTTATTGCTTGCTTTTTGGGGCTTTAATTTCCCCTACAGACCCTGTAGCTGTCTTGTCCATTTTGAAAGAAACCACTATACCCAAACGGCTTGAAGTCAAGATTGCAGGAGAATCACTTTTTAATGATGGAGTCGCAGTAGTTATATTTTTGAGTATCTATGCCATTGCAGAAAAAGGAATCGCAGAAGTTTCGGTAGGAGAGATAGGTTTATTATTTTTGGAAGAAACAGGAGGAGGTATATTATTGGGTTTTGCCTTAGGCTATGTAGGTTTCAAATTACTCAAAACTATAGATGCCTACGTAATAGAAGTACTCATCACTTTAGCCATGGTGATGGGAGGCTATGCTTTGGCATCATATTTACATTTTTCTGGGCCCTTGGCAGTAGTGATTGCTGGGCTTATTATGAGTGATAAAGGACGCAATGAAGCTATGTCAGATACCACTAGAGAGTATGTAGATAAATTTTGGGAAATGCTTGATGAAGTTTTTAACTCTGTTCTATTCGTTTTGATAGGTTTAGAAGTATTGGCGATTAATTTTCAACTCAACTTCTTCTGGGCAGGTTTAGTAGCCATATTTGTAGTATTATTATCAAGGCTCATTTCAGTAGGTATTCCTATTTCTCTGATGCGTCTTAGACGTGATTTTATCCCGAATACCATTTTTATACTGACTTGGGGAGGTCTGAGAGGAGGAATTTCAGTTGCCTTGGCTCTTTCTCTGACAGGAGCTATGCCAAGAGATTTGATTGTGTCGGTTACGTATATTGTAGTCGTTTTTTCTATCGTATTTCAGGGTTTGAGTATAGGTGCTCTAGTGAAGCGTATGAATCTAAATTCTCCAGAGGAAATTTCATAAGTTATGTGTATCTTCATCGTTTGAGATTATGATAATTTCTTTTGCCTTACAATCTCAAACTTTCGTTAAGTAGTTTGTGATATACAAGCTATGGCACAAAAACTTGATTCCTTTAGTCGCCTGTGAAGACGCAGGTAACAGCATAGTGAAGATATAAGCTATGGCACAAAAACTTGATTCCTAAAAGGTTTTTTTTATCTGAAATAGTATTAAAAAAGAGTTTTTGAGTGTCTTAGATTATTTTTCATCAAAAAATTTATTGTTTTAAAGCATTTATCGTATTTTCAAATTAAATATTAAATTAACCAAAATGAGTAAATTAATTTTTTTAGCAGTAGTGTTCGGGTGGGTATGTGCCTCCTTGACTTTACAAGCCCAAAACAAAGCTGAAGCCTTAACACAAGACACCACACTGAACCGTCCACAGATTACTTTTGTGAACAAAACCTATGATTTTGGTAAAGTCAGAAAGGGAGAAAAAGTCCTGACTTCTTTTTATTTTAAAAATACAGGTACTCGTCCTTTGCAGATTTTGCAAGTACAGACTAGCTGCGGATGTACTGCTACTAACTGGAGCAAAGAGCCTGTTCCACCTAATGGAGTAAGCGAAATCACCGTAACCTTTGACCCTGATTATCAAGAAAATCTGAAAGGAGCACAAGAAAAAGCTTTACTCGTCATCAGCAATGGACTCAACAAAGAAGAAATACTGGTCTTGAAAGGAGAAATCGTAAAGGCTGAATAAGAATGATTTTGACTATGATTGTTATTTGTTACTGAAATATGAAACTGACACTGTTATTTAACACTGAAACTGAAATATAAACTTAAACCTCAAAAAACTATGACAACTCAAACTAAAACAGCACTTATTACTGGAAGCACAAGTGGAATAGGCTTGGGCATTGCCAAAGTATTTGCGAAAGCAGGTTATCAGATTTGCTTTAATGGCTTAGAAAAAAATGGAGCAGAAATAGCTGAAGAAGTCGGTAAAGAACACGGTGTAAAAACAATGTTTTCACCTGCCAATCTAATGAAACCTGAGTCTATCCAAGAGATGGTCAAAGCTGCTCAAGATACCTTAGGCTCAATAGATGTACTTATCAATAATGCAGGCGTACAATACGTAGCTCCCGTAGATGAGTTTCCAGAAGATAAATGGAATCTAATCATTGGAGTCAATATGTCCGCAGTGTTTCACACAAGCAAGGCTGTCTGGCCTCAAATGAAAGAAAAAGGTTTTGGACGAATCATCAATATTACCTCTGCTCATGGCTTGCGCGCCTCTGAGTTTAAAAGTGCCTATGTAACCTCTAAACACGGCGTTACAGGCTTGACCAAAGTATTGGGCTTAGAAGGTGCACCTTTCGGAATTACTTGCAATGCTATCTGCCCAGGCTACGTAAAAACTCCTTTGGTAGAAGGTCAAATTGCTGACCAAGCCAAAGCTCATAATATGACAGAAGATGAAGTAATAGAGAAAATTATGCTTAAAAAACAAGCCATTAAAGCATTTGTAAAAGTAGAGTCTATTGCTGAATTGGCACTGTTTTTAGCATCAGATGCCGCTGAAACCATTACAGGTACTTCTATGCCTATAGACGGTGGCTGGACTGCACAGTAAGAGAGTTATGAGATATAAGTTATGAATTATGAATCATCTCATAATGATTGGTTTATTTTTAGCATTTTACTAAGAGTTTTTCCGTGGTTCGTGTCTTCACATTTTCCGTGGTTCGTGTCTTCACATTTTCCGTGGTTTGTGTCTTCACATTTTCCGTGGTTCGTGTCTTCACGAACTACCTTTTCCGTGGTTTGTGTCTTCACATTTTCCGTGGTTCGTGTCTTCACGAACTACCGTTGATTTCGGTTCGTGAAGAAACGAACCGAGGGAATTATCCATAAAAAAAGCTAGAATTTTAGAAAATTCTAGCTTTTTTTATGATGCTTTCTTTTAAGTAATTTCTTCAAAATAAAGTACTAATCTAGTTTGAGTCAGAGTCCTTTTCCGTGCTTTGTGTCTTCACGAACCATTACTGATGTTTGAGTAAGATTCTCACTATCAGATTCTTATAAACTCATTACTTACATACTCCAAGCAAAAGGATCAGAACAAGGATCACACTCAAAGCCTAACTCTAAGCCGAGGCAAGCGGCTTGTTGCTTTTTATTGACATATACATACGCCAAATCTAAGGAGATTTCTTTCATTTGCCCGCCTTCATAGACTGTAATAAAGACCTCATAATAATCTTTCTGAACTTCGCCACCCATTGTAGGATGTCTGTAACTTACTGCACTAATGCTAACTTTATCTTTGGTATCATTATCACAACAACCACAGAAGAGAATTACTTCTTTTTGTTTTTTAAGGTATTTGACTGCCTTTTTGGCTTGTGATTTTGTAATCCAAGCAAGTTGGTCTGCCTTGGCTTGTGTAGCAAAGAAGATAGAGATAAGGAAGAGTACAAGGAATAAGTGAAATTTTTTCATAATAAAATAAGTTTTTAAATAGATAAACATTGATTTCTGATATAACTAACGGCATTATATTTATTTTGTGCCAAATCATATCAGGAAAAACTATTTTATAGATATAAATACTTGATTATCAGTGTTTTGTAAAGACAAGTCATCATTCATAACTCATCACTATTCTACTACTTTATCAGTTGTCCTAAAGATAATTTCTAGAACCATCGCAACAGCTACGGTGAAGAGACAACCTAACATATTGAGCCATAGATAAGCTACATGAAACCCGAACATATCAAAGTAAGTCAAAACTACAAAGGTTTCTCCAATCACTGCTGCCCAAAATACTGACTTAGATTTTAACCATTTGAAGCCAAATGCCAAAACAAATATTCCCAAGACAGTGCCATAGAAAAGAGAACCTAAGATATTGACTGCTTCTATCAATGTACCTAACTTACTGGCTAATTGTGCAAATGAAATTGCTAAAATCCCCCAAAACAAGGTCATTACCTTAGACATTATCATATAATGTTGGTCAGATTCATTGGGTCTGATAAGGCGTTTATACATATCTACTACACTTGTAGAAGCTAGAGCATTGAGTTCGGAAGCAGTAGTGGACATAGAAGCCATCAGAATAGCTGCAATCAGTAGCCCAATGAGTCCGTGAGGAAGGTAATTCATCACAAACGTAATGAAGATGTAATTAGCATCCACATTGTTCATATATTCGATGTTTTCTTTTTGGGTCTTTTGAGGAGATGCTTGTAAATTATTATCTGTTCCCTTGTTTTCTTCTGCCTCAGCTTTTTGAATTAAGATGGCAGTTTCGGCACGAATGGAGCGAGCATCTTCATGACTTTGGAGGTAGCTTTGCTTTTGTGCTTCTATTTTTTTAGCATCTACACCTTTTTTTCTGCTTTCTAGCAATGCAAGGGCTTCCTGCTGGCGTTTTTCAAATAAAATCTGTCCTTTTTTCTCAAGCTGATGAAGGTCATCTTGGTAATTGCTTCGTTCTATTTTATTTTTGACAGAAGTATTAAAAATCAAAGGAGGAGCTTGAAACTGATAAAAGATGAAAAGCATCGCTCCTATAAAAAGAATAGAAAACTGCATCGGAATTTTAAAAATCCCATTAAAAAGCAAACCTAAGCGAATCTGTGTGAGAGAAGTACCTCCTAGATAGCGACCTACTTGTGATTGGTCTGTTCCGAAATAAGCCATTTGCAAGAAAAAACCTCCCAAAAGCCCTGACCAAAGCGTATAACGATTATTCAAATCAAAGGAAAAATCCATAGTATTAAATTTATCGCTTTGTGCTGCTAGGTACATCGCATCATCAAAAGAAACCACAGAAGGCATCCCTGCGACTACTAAATAACCTGCAATCGTCATCCCTACCAAGATGGTAATCATCTGTAGTTTTTGAGTTTGGCTTACAGCTTTAGAGCCTCCTGTAACGGTATAAACAATCACAATGCTACCAATAAAGAGATTAATCCAAAAAATATTCATCTCCAAAATCACTGAAAGGACGATAGAAGGGGCTGCTATACTGACTCCTGCTGCCAGTCCTCTTTGTACCAAAAAGAAAAAAGCAGCCAATACCCTTGTTCTTACATCAAACCTGCTTTCTAAAAATTCATAGGCTGTAATAACATTAAGACGGTAATAAATCGGGACGATAATCCCTGAAATAACCACCATAGAAATAGGTAAACCCATATAAAACAATACAAAACGCATCCCATCTACATAGGCTTGACCTGGTGCAGAGAGAAAGGTAATTGCACTTGCCTGAGTCGCAATCACGGAAAGGCTAATGGTGTACCAGGGGAGAGTGTGCCCGCCTCTGAGGTAATCTTCTATGGTGCCAGACTTTCGGCTTTTCCAAAGACCATAAATTACAATTGAAAAAATGCTGAAGAAAAGTACTAACCAATCTATTATGTCCATAAATCTACATTCATCCAGAGGTACTTAGACCCAAATAGACGTTTTTAAGTTTTGATAAGTGATGTATAAGAATAATTAGAAGAAATCATCGATACCAAGTAGAAAACCAATACAAAAACACAATAAACAGCCCTAAACTAGCCAATACGAAAGCAAAAATCTGTTGCCAGTTTTGAAAAAAAGGAGGTAAATCTTTTGGATCAGGTGTTTCCATATTTTTATTTCACTTAGGTATTAAAGTTGATTTTGTATAAATACTTGCATAACAATACCAAATTAAGAAA
>JBBRUH010000323.1:0-6817 GCA_038248005.1 Cytophagales bacterium
TATATAATATCTTCTTTTGTTAGAAAAAAATCTACCAATCCACTTCTAGCACCCTCTACTTCAGAGTCATACTCCCATTGTTTTACTACTTCATAGCGTTGGCTGATATGTTGTCTAATGATGGATAAATCCGTAATCAATTCATAATTTCCTTTATATATACTCTTCATCTTAGTTTTGATATTTAATTTCCTTACCTAAAAGAAGCTTAGTGAGTCATAATCCTTAAATATATGTTAAGATGAACATAAAATCTCTATTTATTGAGGCTTAAAAATCATTTTTTGCTAAAAAATATTTTATTTAGAAAGATTTTAAAATTCTTAACAAGTATAATATGCTACAAAAATTACCCAAAAAACAAAATTTACTCTGGACTATCCTGATACTCTGTGTATTACAAATAGGAAGTATCCCTACTTCTCTCTTTGCACAAAAGCTAGATATGGCAAAGTTCAGCGGAATGAAACCACGTGCTATCGGCCCAGCAGGCATGAGTGGACGGATTACGTCTATAGATGCTGTCAATGATAACCCACAAATTATATATGCTGGCTCCGCTTCGGGTGGGTTATGGAAATCTACCAATGAAGGCATTAGCTGGAAACCCATCTTTGACAATGAAAAAGCGTCTTCTATCGGAGCTGTCAAGATTCACCAAGCCAATCCCGATATTATCTGGGTAGGCACAGGAGAAGGAAACCCTCGCAATAGCTGTACTATGGGCTATGGTATCTATAAAAGCCTAGACGCAGGACGCACTTGGCAAGCTATGGGCTTAGAAAACACAAAAGCCATTCATCGCATTATCATCCACCCAACCAACCCTGACATTGTCTATGTAGCTGCCATTGGTTC
The DNA here is from genome assembly GCA_038248005.1 of Cytophagales bacterium. Lineage (GTDB taxonomy): Bacteria > Bacteroidota > Bacteroidia > Cytophagales > Microscillaceae > JAABSX01. The sequence goes on from JBBRUH010000323.1 coordinate 859, forward strand.
ACCTTGGGGCGAGCATCCTGAGCGTGGTGTTTTCAAAACCATAGATGGAGGTAAAACATGGGAAAAAATACTTTTTCTCAACAACAAAACAGGGGCTGCGGATATGGTCTTAGACCCTAGCAATCCCAATAAATTATTGGTAGCGATGTGGGAGCATTTTCGTGATCCTTGGTTTTTTAAATCTGGTGGAGAGGCTTCTGGCTTATATGTAACCTTAGATGGTGGTAAATCTTGGAAAAAAAGAACCTCCGAAGATGGTTTGCCTGAAGGTGATTTAGGAAGAATCGGACTTGCCATTGCTCCTAGCAATTCTAATAAAATGTATGCCATCGTAGAGTCAAAGAAAAATGCTATGTATGCCTCAGAAGATGGAGGTTTTCGCTGGAAAAAAGTAACAGACAAAGGTGATTTTGGTAATCGTCCTTTTTATTATTCAGAGATTTATGTTTCTCCTAAAAATGAAAACTTGCTTTACAGTCTCTGGACTTATGTGTCTAAAAGTGAAGACGGTGGACGTACTTGGGAAAACATCGCAGATTATGGCAATAGAGTACACCCAGACCACCATGCTTGGTGGATTTCTCCGAATAATCCTGACTTTATGCTCAATGGAAATGATGGGGGAATGAACATTACCCGTGATGGAGGCAAGACTTGGCAATTTGTAGATGCTATACCAGTAGGTCAGTTTTACCACATCAATGTAGATATGCAGACTCCTTACAATATTTATGGAGGAATGCAAGACAATGGCTCTTGGTATGGCCCTGCTTATGACTGGAGTGCCAATGGCTTACGCAATGATGTATTTGAAGAAATCTTATTTGGTGATGGTTTTGATGCCATGTCCGATGCAAGCAATCCCGAATATGCTTATGCCATGTCTCAGCAAGGAAATTTAGCGAGAGTTCACCTCAAAACGGGGCAATCAAAAGCCCTACAACCTGCTCACCCTGAGGGCATAGACTTACGATTTAACTGGAACTCTGCCCTTGCTCAAGACCCTTTTAATAAAAAAGCGATTTACTACGGAAGTCAGTTTGTACATTACAGCACTGACAATGGCTATAACTGGAAGATTATCTCCCCTGACCTTACAAGCAATGACACCACCAAGCAAAAACAAGGTGATAGCGGAGGATTAACTTTTGATGCCACAGGAGCAGAAAACTATACTACGATTGTAGCCATTGCTCCAAGCCCCAAAGATGAAAAAGTTATTTGGGCAGGTACAGATGATGGTTACCTTCAAATTACACAAGATGCTGGCAAAACTTGGACAAATGTCTATAAAAATCTGAAAGGTGTGCCAGCAGGTACTTGGATTCCTCAGATTCAAGCCTCTACCTACAAAGCAGGAGAAGCATTTGTAGTATTAGAAGATCACCGCCGCAATAACTGGTCGCCTTATCTCTATCATACACAAGATTTCGGTAAAACTTGGAAACGACTCACAGATGAAAGCAAGGTCTGGGGTTATGCACTTTCAGTAGTCCAAGACCCGATTGCTCCTAATTTATTGTTCTTAGGAACTGAATTTGGCTTGTATTTTAGCATTGATTATGGCACTACTTGGACGCAATGGACAAAGGATTATCCTACCGTTTCTACAATGGATATGGTCATACAGCCCAAAGAACATGACCTAGTGATAGGTACTTTTGGAAGAGCTATTTATGTCTTAGATGATATTCGCCCTTTGCGAGCATTGGCACAGCAAGGCACAGCATTATTTGATAAACCTGTTGTTGCTTTTGAAACACCCGAAGCCGTTTTAGCAAATTACAGACGTGGCGGTGGAGCAAGATTTTCTGCACAAGGCATGTTTGAAGGAGATAACCGAGAGTCTGGGGCTATGATAAGCTACTCCATCAAAGAGGTTAAATTCAAAGAAAAGAAAAAAGAGGGTGAAGATAAAGAAAAGGCAAGTGTTTCTCCTACTACTAGCAAAACAGGGATGCAAGAATTACCTAAGATATCTAAAGCACCTTCGAAAGATACCCTCAAAATCACGGTAGAAATTTTGAATGAAAAAATGGAGGTTATCCGCACCTTACAAGATACACCCAAGCCTGGCATCAATCGTATGCGTTGGAGATTGGATCGAAAGGGAATCAGAAGCCCTAATGCTCCCGAACCAAAAGAGGATGATGCTCCTGAGCCTAGTGGTCCAGAGGTATTGCCTGGAGAATACTGGGTTCGTTTTACGTATGGGGACGATAAGGATTCTACCAAAATTAAAGTAGTATCAGACCCCCGTGAGCAAATCTCCCTAACAGATAGAATCGCCAAAAATAAGTTGATAGATGAACTTATGGAAGATATGGAAACGGCTAGAAAGGCAATTTTACAACTAAAAGAAGTTGAAAAGATAAACGGCATGATTAGCAGTAATTTAGATGCAAAAGATGACTCTACCAAAGTACTCAGAAAACAAAGTGCAGAGGTCAAAAAGAAGATAAAGTCATTATTGGAAGAAGTCAATGGCAAAGAGGATGTGCAAGGCATAGTCAGAAATCCTGATGAAATCACCTCTAAATTAAGTGGTGCTTTTGGTTTTGCACAATCTACTTGGGAAGAGCCTAATACTACTCAAATGATACGTGCCGAGCAAGCACAAAAAGCTCTGGACGAATTTTTGAAAAAAGTAAATACTTTCTTTGCCGAAGATTGGAAGAATTATCAAAAAGCAGTAGAAGAAGCTAAATTTTCTCTTTTTAAGAACTATAAAGCCATAGAACGCAAGTAATTTTTTTAGTGAGAAATGAGATTTGGAGAATTATCTCCAAATCTCATTATCATAATTATCTCTTTGGAAGTTAATAATGGTCTAACTTTGGTCAACCTATTTCAGGACAAGACACTACCCAAACACTTTTTGAAAGTAACATAAAAGACATAGATTTGCAGATGCTCCAAGTAAAAAATCTTACAAAAAAATTTGCGAATCAAGTAGCAGTCCATCAAGTCTCTTTTGAGGTAGAAGAAGGTGAAAAGCTTATCCTACTAGGTACAAGTGGCAGTGGCAAAAGTACTTGTCTCAAGATGATTAATCGGCTTATAGAACCTACAGAAGGGGAAATATGGCTCAATGGGCAAAATGTATTGGCACAAAACCCCGAAAAACTTCGAAGAGAAATTGGCTATATTATCCAAAGTATTGGACTTTTTCCACACTATACTGTAGCACAAAATATTGGTCTAGTGCCTAGCCTGCTCAAATGGACTAAATCTAAAACCGAAGCCCGCACCAAAGAACTCTTGGAGATGCTACAGCTAGATGCTGACACATACCTACACCGCTACCCTCATGAGCTGAGTGGAGGTCAAAGGCAAAGAATAGGCATTGCAAGGGCATTGGCTGTTAATCCACCTTTGTTGTTAATGGATGAGCCTTTTGGAGCATTAGACCCTATCACTAGAGAACAGATACAGAAAGATTTTCAGGAGATAGAAAGCCTAGCAAGTAAGACCTTGGTGATGGTTACGCATGATGTCTTTGAGGCAGTAAGTCTAGGCACTAAGATATGTCTATTGGATGCAGGTAAAATACAACAAATAGGCTCGCCTTATGAGCTTTTATTTCATCCTGAGAATCAATTTGTAGAAGATTTTTTTCAGCCTGCACGCTTTCAGCTTGAGTTACAGATAGTAAAGGTAAAAGACATCCAAAAATATCTCTCGAATCAAACTCAGTCCATCCAAGATTCGGAGATAGAGAGCGGTTTTACGCTACAAAGTAGGCTATTAGAAATCTTAGAGCAAACAGCAGATGCAAGCAATGAGGAATTCATTTATATCCATATTACAGACAATCAATATCTACAGACCTCTCGTGAAGAAATCTTAAAGGCGTTTTATACTTGGAAGTTAAAGAAGAGATGAGTTATAAGTTATTAATTTATAATAACTTGATAATGAATCTCTTACTTGAAGAACTATTTTTAATGCTATTGATAAGGGAGATTTTAAAAAAATGTAAGTTGGTGTTAAGAACACCAACTTACATGAGGATTTACACTAATCTACTCAGATAGATTTTCTTTATGAATAAGATGACTTAGAGTTTATTCTCTAAAAAATAAGTCATCGTTTCAGACAAATTTGGAAATGGGTTAAATTAAAAAGAAAGAAATGAACATCTACCACTATCTCTAGTTCTGAATCACCTTGATTCTTGCTAACAATAATTTATTAAAATCATTTATAAAGCATCTTGAAAAGGCATTTCTTATACGAGTATAGAATTCATCAAAAAAATATTAAAAACCAACTAGACTTTTACTAGCAATGATGATTAGTAGATGAATGTTTTTTATACCTTCTTTCTTATATTCAAAGGTATTGATTCTTATACTATATTAATATGACTATTATCAGTCAAAAGATTGATGAGTGGTTGAGGCTCTTCTTAGGCGGTCATTAACAGCTCTTCCTAGGTCTTTTTCGGGCAGCATCTCTGAGATAATTAGCTGAATATCAGGTCTATCCAAGCTTCTCAGAGCTGCAAAAAGATTTTGTGCGGCTTCTTGAAAATTTCTAGTTTTGGAGAGAATAATTTGATTTTTTATAGGGATTTGAGGAAATAATGTATCAAATACAATCGTACCAATATTTTCAGGGGGAAACCTTCTTATCCACTTCTCAGCTTCTTGCCTATCTTCTAAGAGGTGTAAAGGCTTGGCAGGGGCATAATGACTACTCAACATACCAGGTGCTTGAGGATTAGAGTTAGAGTGTGATTGTAAGGTTACTTTGCCTATTACTTGTTCTATAGATTCTAATGAAACCCCTCCTAGACGGTAAATATAAGGTTTTCCTTCTGGGAAACCCACAATGGTAGATTCTATGCCGATTTCGCAAGCTCCTCCATCTAGTATATAATCTATCTTACTTCCTAGTTGTTTTTTAACGTGTGCAGCAGTTGTCGGGCTTACATATCCAAAAGGATTGGCACTGGGTGCAGCCAAAGGAAAATCCAGCGTCTCTAGCAAGGCTAGAGTAAGTGGGTGATTGGGTATTCGGATAGCAACGGTGTCCATCCCAGAGGTAACTAAATCAGGAATGTTATTTTTTTTGGGTAATATAAGCGTAAGAGGCCCTGGCCAAAAAGCATCAGCTAGTTTTTGGGCTGCTTCTGGAAAACTTTCTACATATTTACTTACTTCACTGATATTAGCCACATGAACAATGAGTGGATCAAAGGTAGGGCGTTTTTTTGCTTGAAAAATCTTTGCTACAGCCTCAGACTCTAGTGCATTGGCAGCCAAACCATAGACCGTCTCAGTAGGGATAGCTACCAATTTATTTTCTTGAAGTAGTTTTTTAGCTAATAATAGGTCTTGTGAAGTACTCATGACTTTTAAAAAATTTTCTTTAATTGAGTGTATGTGGCTTTGAAATGGCAAAATTAGAGGATATTATCTTAAAAAGAGAATTATCTATTTTTGTATTCTTAATTACTATTTATAATATTAGAAAAGTAATAATTGATAATAGAAAAATTAAAAAAACGAGTAATTCATTTCATTTTTCAAAAAAAATAATTATATTTAGGTGTAAGTGTATTAATTTTGCCCTCCAACAACATTTTTTATATGAGTAAGAAGCAAGGCTTTTTAAAAAAGAATCCAATTGTTCCTAGTATTTTCTTTATTTTATTTGCTTGGTCATTATTATACCTGATTACGGGCGTAAAAGGAGCAAGTAAAAATCAAAATACAGAAATAACTTCTCCTAATTTTAACTTTCAAAATACTTCACAGAATTGGAAGATTAATTTTTCAGAAGATAAAATTCAATTTCAAACTGGCTCAAATAAAAAAACCCAAAAATATACTGACCCCAAAGTCAAGTTTATAGAAACCCACGACAATCATACTGTTCAAGTCTTTTCAGCTCAAAACGAACAAGGGAAAATCTTAGTTCATCTTACTCGTTTTAAGCCTTCTGTCTATCA
>JBBRUH010000324.1:0-6805 GCA_038248005.1 Cytophagales bacterium
AAAGTAGGCAATCAACCAAGGGAAGATGGGAATGGCTGGGACTGGAATCCACGCAAAGAGTATATCTTGGAGTCAGTCAATGAGAGTCTTCGCCGCCTAAAAACAGATTACATAGATTTATATCAGCTACACGGTGGCACTATGGAAGACCCAATGGATGAAAGCATAGAAGCCTTTGAACAATTGAAAAAGGAAGGTAAAATCCGATACTATGGCATTTCTTCTATTCGCCCCAATGTGATTCGGGCATACATCCAAAAATCTAATATTACTTCTGTAATGATGCAATACAGTTTGCTAGACCGCCGTCCAGAAGAAAGCTGTCTTGATTTACTTACAGAAGCTGGTATTTCGGTGATTACCAGAGGGACGCTTGCCAAAGGAATGTTGATAGATAAAAAGCCACAAGAATACTTAGGCTACAGTGAGGCAGAAGTAGCAAAAATACAGCAAGCCAATCAAAAGATGGGAAATCCATTGGCTCAGTCCTTGGCTTTTGTATTGCAAAACCCTGCGGTTGCCTCAGCAGTAACAGGGATAAGAACAGTGGTGCAATTAGAGGAAGTATTAAAAGCAAACCAGACTGAAATCAAAGCAGAAGATTTAGAGCAACTCGGTAATGTACTTGCCTCTAAGGTATATGAGGCACATCGCTAGTTAGTAGGAAATGAGTTTATAATAAATTAGGTGCTTATAAATATGGCTTGACATCACAAATAAATGATACTGCTAAATGAATAGAAACAAAGAATCTTCAATGCACGGTCTGACCTAAGTTTAAGCGAGTATTCATCTTGACACTGACACTGTTATTTGACACTGTTACTGCTATTTGTCTTTGATAGGAATCCGCACCCAAAAAGTGCTTCCCTTGCCTACTTCTGACTCAAAACGAATGCTTCCATTTAACTGCTCAATGGCTTTCTGAACTACATAGAGCCCTAAGCCATTACCCTGAGAAGATTCATTGGCACGGAAGAACATGTCAAAAATCTGGTCATAATAATTGGCATCAATGCCTACACCATTATCACTCACAATCATCACAAGTTCATTGTGTTCTTGATGAATATCAATCTGTACATAGCTTTTCTCATAAGGCTGGGCATATAAGATAGAATTTTCAACCAAGTTTTGCAAGATATAAATAATTAGTTGGGTATCAGATACAGTCTCTAGTCCAGTAACTAACTTTATTTGCCAATCCACTTGATATTTTTCTGTAAAAGGTGCGAGTTTTTTCTTAATGACATCGATTACATATTCAAAATCAATAGAATCAGAAGCTTCTTCAAAGTAGTTGATATCGTGAATCATCAAAAATTTTGCAAGCATCTTATCCATATTCATTGCTGTGATATTGACTTTTTCAAATAGACTTTTGGCAGTTTCCTCTTTAATAACCATTTGAGCTAGGTTGTGTAATCCCATGAGAGTAGTAAGCGGACGGCGTAAGTCATGAGAGGAGCGATACAAAAAGTTATCTAATTCTGAATTAATCTTAGCTACTTGGTCATAGGCTTTGCTTAGATTAGCAGTTCGTTCTTCTATGACTTGTTCTAAGCTAGAGTTAGTTATTTTTACTTCTTCATGGGCTTCTCTGAGTTCTTCGGCTTGAGTTTCTATTTCTTCATTTTTTTCTTTGAGTTCTATATTAATCCTTTGGAGTACCTCATGATTTGCAGCAATTTTTTTATAAGCTTTTTCTATAACTCTTTTTTGCCTAGAAGCCTTAAGGTTAGCGTTTTCAAGATCTGATTTTTGAGTATCAAGTAAATTGTAGCTTTTTTGTTTGTCTTTGTATAGTCTATAGGTCCAGTAAATCAGCACCAATAAAATAACAGCTACACCCAAAAAAACATTTCTTAACCTAGTTTGATAAATAATAGCCTCTTTATTTTTGACTTCTTTACTCTGCATCTCAAAGCGTAGGGCTTTTTGTTTAGCGTCAAACTCATATTCTAGCTCTGCTTGAAGTAAAGATTGAGCGGTGCTTTCACTATACAAACTATCACTGATATTTTTGAAAGCTACCTCAAACTCATATGCTTTCTGATATTGATTAAGCTTTGCATAAATGATAGAAAGCAAACGAGTAACGTCTTTTTTTTCTCTGACAGTGCCTATTTTTCTGCTTAGAGTAAAGGCTTCCATAGCTTTACTTTGGGCTTGTGTATATTCACCTTTTCTAATAAGAAAATTTGTCCATTTATTGAGCGTTTGTATTATGCGCAGGTTGTTTTTTCGGATGAGTGCATTTTCAAGGGCATTGCTATAATATTGGCTAGCTATCTCATCATTATTAGCAGTGGATTGGAGCAAAGCTATCTCACACAAAGTCTCAGGAATCACAAATTTATTTCTTGTGATTTGCATGTTTTCAGTCATCCCAAGGTATTTCATCGCTTTCTTGAATAGAGTGCTATCTGTTGGATTTTCTTGGTACATACTAGAGTAAACCATCCCTAGACTGTGATAAGTTATAGATAAATCTACTTGCTTTTTGGGATACTCATTTTCTTGGATATTCTGAATGTTTTGAGTAAGACATAGAACAGCTTCTTTGTATTTTTTTTGTTCTTTTAGGTTTAATCCATAAATATTTGAATAATAAAAAATAGCTGATTTATCCTTGATTTTGGGGGTGATTGTTCGGGCTTTTTTAAAATACTTTTCAGCCTTTGGGTAATTCTCTTGTACATCATAAAACATAGCTAGAGAAAAATAATCCATTAGAAGGGCATCCCATAACTGATGCTCTTCTCCTACTTTGATAGCTGCAAGATGATTTTCGAGTGCTTTGATACTATTCCCTTCATAACCATAGATATTGGCAAGTGTCGCAAAGGCAGAAGTTTCACCATAGTAATATTGATTTTTTTGAGCAATCTTGAGACTGATATTTGCATATTTCCTAGCCTCTCCGTATTGACTTTTTATTAAAGAACAGATAGCTTTTATCCTGTTGCTCCTATAAACTCCAAAAAAATAGGTTTCATCTTTATTCAGATTAAATGCTTTTTGGAGATATTCTAGGGCTTTATCTGTATCTCGCATTCTATTCTGATCGGCTAAGGCATTGTATAAATCTATTTTGAAGTGCTGATTAGTACTTTGTGAAAGAAATAATAAAAGAGAATCTTTGGAGAGATTATTAAGATAATTTTCTTTTTCTTGAAGGGATAATTGTCTGGAACGAGATTCCCATGAGATAAGCGTATTGCTTTGAGCTACTAAGCAGTGTACTTGCAATCCAAAAAATACATAAAGAATTAAGTATCTAACGCCTCTCCCAAACTCCATTCGTATTCATTAATATTTCCAAGACCATTTTATTGATACATTTATTTAGCAAAAATAGCTTTTTTAATCGTATTAAAATAGATTTTATTTCTCATTTAGCTTTCACTTAGTAAAAAGGAAAAAATAAACTGCTCAACAAATGACTTTTGTACTTCATATACGCAGAATATAGACCTTTTTGGATTATTTTATTTTTGTAACTTTACTTAGTAAGAATAGAATGTAAATTTAGTAAGTACATGACAAGAAATAAGTTTAGCTTTTTTGGAACACAGATGACACAGATTTAGCGGATTCATACGGATTTTTATCTGTGACTCATCCGTTAAATCTGTCAAATCCGTGTTCCAATAAAATGTCATGTATTCATGTAAATTTAGTAAAAAAAGAGTATTACAAAATAACTCAAAGTAAAAATAAATGTTTACAAAATTTCATTTTAGTAAAGATTGTTCTTACTTATCTATAAAAGATAATGACAGCTTTTCAATAATTCTAAATTTCTTCAAAATTAGGGTTGTATCTTCGCTCTATGAAAATTCTAATTATAGAAGATGAAGAAGAACTTGCAAAAGATATAGCCAATTACCTATCGGGCGAAAACTATCTTTGCGAAGTCGCCAAAACCTTTGCAGAGGCAATAGACAAAATCAATAGCTTTGCCTATGATTGTGTCTTGCTAGACTTAATGCTTCCTGGTGGTGATGGGCTGAGTATCTTGGAGATGCTCAAAAAACAACTCACCCTCGTAAGGTGTCTCACCAAAATCCATGAAATTTCTTTTCCTCGTAAGGTGTTTTCACCTACGAAGTCTTGTTTTTCCTCGTAAGGTGTCTCACCCTCGTAAGGTGTCTCACCTACGAAAATTTTGGTGTCTCACCAAAATCCATGAAATTTCTTTTCCTCGTAAGGTGTCTCACCTACGAAGTCTTGTTTTTCCTCGTAAGGTGTCTCACCTACGAAAATTTTGGTGTCTCACCAAAATCCATGAAATTTCTCTAAAACTTTTAAAAAACCAAATACTAAAATAAACCATGTTACGATTTAAGCTATTTCACCTCGTTCAAGCGTCTTTACTTGAACAGTCTTATCAGTATCAAAGAACCATCCTACTATCTATTTTCTGTTTGTTTTCAGTCTCCTTTGCCCACTCACAGGCTCAGTCAGTATCATCTGTTACCGTGTCTGGAATCATCAAAGACAAAAACACTAAAGCCGCCTTGCCTTATGTCAATGTCATCTTAAAAACAGAAAAAGACAGCACCTTCATAGGGGGCACAGTAAGCAATGAAGAAGGACGCTTCACGATAGACAATATCAAACCCAATGCTTATTTTTTAGAAGTTTCTTTTGTGGGCTACCTCACCAAAAAACAGGCATTGTATGTCGGAAATCTCACTGCATTTCTGGATGTTACGAGCATAGAACTAGAAGAAGACATAGAAGTACTCAGCGAAATACTTGTAACAGGCAAGCAAGACGAAGTAAGCAGTACCATGGACAAAAAAACCTTCTCAGTAGCAGATAACCTTAGCCAAAGTGGAGGGTCAGTTTTGCAGACCATGCAAAATCTACCTGGCATTACTGTGCAAGATGGCAAAGTACAACTGAGAGGAAGTGATAAAATTATTGTGCTGATAGATGGAAAACAAACCGCACTCACAGGCTTCGGAAGCCAAACAGGGTTAGACAATATCCCTGCCTCTGCCATAGAAAAAATAGAAATCATCAATAATCCTTCTGCTAAATACGATGCAAACGGCAATGCAGGGATTATCAATATTATCTATAAAAAAAATAAACAAGAAGGGTTTAATGGTAAAATAGGCTTGGCTGCAGGCTTAGGAGCTTTATGGGTAAGACAAGAAAATCTCCCAACTATCAGACCACAATATCAACAAACGCCTAAGATAAATCCCTCGCTTTCACTCAATTACCGCAAGAATAACCTCAATATCTTTTTTCAAGGAGATTATCTTTACACACAAACCCTGAACAAAAATGAATTTGTAACCCGTACTTATGACGATGGAAGTATCATCAATCAGCAAAGCAAAAGAAACCGAAATACGACTTTCATTACCACCAAAGCAGGCATAGACTGGGAAATCAATGAGCGAAATTCACTCACAGTTTCAGGGCTTTTTGGGAGCGAAAAAATCATAGATAGAGGTGATCAGCCTTTCTTTAATGTAAACTTATCGGAGCGTTTCAGACTTTGGCAATTTTTGGAAGATGAGCTAAAAACTACCGTAATCGCTACTGCCAACTATCAGCACCGATTCAAACAAGCAGGGCATTTGTTCAATGTTGGTTTTAATTATACCTTTCATAGAGAAGATGAAAAATACTTTTTTGATAATATTTTGCCTACTTTTTCGGGGGAAGATTCCTTTAAATTACTCTCCGATGAAAGCGTAGCTGATTTTAATATTGATTATATCAAACCCCTAAAATATGGACGCATAGAAGCTGGGTTTAAGTTTAGAAGGCGAGGAATCCCTACTAATATGCAGTTTTTCCAAGGAGAAAATTCTCCTTTAGATGCAGGTGCAGGAGGGAAGGCAACTTACAAAGAAACCATCCCGGCGGTCTATGGTACGTATGTATTTGAAAATAAAAATTTTGAAGCAGAAGTAGGTTTAAGGGTAGAATATGTAAACCTTAATTATGAAGTCAATCCTGACCACAATACTTATGAAAGCGATGGCTATAACTACACACAGCCCTTCCCCAATGTGCGTCTATCTTATAAACTCAATGAAAGCAATGATTTATCTTTGTTTTATAACCGAAGAGTAGATAGACCCAATGAAGTAGATATTCGTATTTTCCCTAAGTATGATGATGCCGAAATCATCAAAGTAGGTAATCCTGGACTCCGCCCACAGTTTACCAATACCATAGAATTAGGCTACAAGACAAGCTGGGACAAAGGCTATTTTTATTCTGCTTTGTACCACCGCTTTGCAGATGGCACGATTACGAGAATCTCAAGCTCAGTCAATGGAAGTCCTTTGATTTATGCCATTTTTCAGAATGTAAACCGAAGTTATAACTCTGGTATGGAGGTAGTTTTTAGTCAAGAAGTCTCTGATTCTTATTCATTCAATGTCAATTTGATAGGCTATCACAACCAAATCAATGCCTTTGAGGTGCAGAATCTATATCCAGAGCCTAACACCTTTTCGGCAGAGAAGCAAGAGATATTTTCGGGAAGTGCCAAGATAAATAATGTCTTTACTTTCTCAAAAACACTCAATGCACAGCTTACAGCCATTTATCTTGCTCCTGACATTATCCCACAAGGCAAAATACAAGGGCGATTCTCTATAGATTTAGGTATCAAAAAGACCATCCAAAAAGGCAAAGGAGAGGTTTTCTTCAATGCTACAGATTTACTCAATACTCTAGTCATCAAAACAGAAATACAAGGGCAGGCTTTTAGCTATACAAGCACCAATTATTATGAAACACAGGTTTTTAGATTGGGCTATAATTA
>JBBRUH010000325.1:0-6792 GCA_038248005.1 Cytophagales bacterium
GATGATTGAGCCGATAGCACGCTGCATTGAGCAATTACAATCAGAGAGAAGTTATGATGAAGTAATTTATTTTACTCCTGATGGTATAACACTTGATCAAAAGATGACCAATCGGCTATCACTCCACAAGAATTTAATCATGCTTTGTGGACATTATAAAGGAGTGGATGAGCGAATAAGAGAATATTTTATTACTCAAGAAATCAGCATCGGAGATTATGTACTTTCAGGTGGAGAACTAGCTGCTGCTGTGCTTGCTGATGCTGTGATTAGGCTCATCCCAGGGGTGATTTCTGATGAAACTTCTGCCCTCACTGATTCTTTTCAAGATGATTTACTTGCTCCTCCCGTCTATACTCGTCCTGCAGAATGGCGGGGTAAGGTTGTCCCTGAGGTACTTCTCTCAGGTGATCATCAAAAAATAGAAGATTGGAGAGAAGCCCAAGCCTATGAGCGAACCAAAGCAAGAAGACCCGATTTATTAGAATAAAGTGAAGGCTTATTTTTGCTTATAATTTCCTTAGACACAAGCAATGATAAGTGGTTCATGAAGACACGAACCACGGAAAAAGAACTCATCACTTATATCTCATACCTCGCTTAGACACAAATGTTAAATTCAATATAGTTTTTGACTTTATTTGATATAAATTGTACCTTGCAAGTATTAATTATGAATATTTCAACATAAAAGCATTTTTTTCGTTTTTAAGAGAGCCAAGTAACTGAGAAATCTGTTTACGTAATACAAAATGTCTTTTATGCACTTTATGACAAGTCATCAATGAATATTAAAGAAAAAATAGAAAGACCTTCTTCTCTTCTACTATTATTGGAGATGAGGGCACTCTTAGAGATGGGAGCTTACTTTTTGACAATGCCTTTCCTCAAAAACCTAGAATCTTACCCCAAAGGTGATGGACATCCTGTTCTGGTTCTTCCTGGTTTTACGGCAAGTGATGTCTCTACTCAGATTATCCGCTCTTTTTTAAATGAGCTAGGCTACCATGCTTATCCATGGAGCTTGGGTAGGAATCTGGCTAATTTTGAGGAGCTAGAAATAATGATGAATCAGCGTGTACAGTGGCTTAGTGAAGAATATGGACGCAAAGTGAGTATCATAGGATGGAGTTTGGGAGGAATTTATGCCCGTGAAATAGCCAAGTTTCAGCCAGAAAATGTGCGTCAGATTATCACACTAGGCTCTCCTTTTGCAGGCATAGGTGAGGAAAGCAATGCAGATTTACCTTATCAAATCCTTACAGGTAGTAAGAAAAAGAAAAAGGTAGATCAAGCTTTGATTGACCGTATCCTTACTCCTCCTTCTGTGCCTATGACGTGTATTTATAGCCGTACTGATGGCATCGTATCTTGGAAAACTTGTATAGAAACACAAGAAAGTCCTTTGATAGAAAATATAGAGGTGTGGGGAAGCCATTGCGGATTAGGACATAACCCACTGGTTCTTAATCATATAGCAGAACGTCTGGCACAAGTTGAAGGTCAATGGAAACAATTTAAACAAAAAGAGGTGGCTTAGCTTACAAGCCTCATTATGATTTTATTTTAGAGGTGCAAGCAAAGATGTTTGCACCCACTACCGCAAGTCTTCAGCGAAGTAGTGCTTGTGCTAGGTGGAGGAATATTATTCTAAATTAAGTACCTAAACAGTTACTAATTTTCTTTACTAAAACACAAATAATTATGACATTCTACAATAAAATAAAATGGGTTCTTGGTATTCTAATGGTTTTTGTTCTAATTGTTGCTACAAATTTAATAGATAGAAGTAACTTTATCCAAGTTAGGGATTCAGTGGTTACGATTTATGAAGACAGACTTATTGCGAATGATTTGATTTTTGAAATATCAAAATTAGTACAAGAAAAAGAAATTGCAGTTGCATTATCAGACTCAATATTTTATTCGCAAAAAAATAGTAAAATTAACAACAATATCCAAGAGTTTGTATCAAGATTTGAACAAACAAAAGTTACTGTCAATGAAAGAAGAGTTTTTGACGAATTGAAAAATAATTTAGAAGCTTTGAAGAACTCTGAGAATACCTTTATTCAATCAAAATTTATACAGAAAGAAATGCTAGTTAAGCATATTGCTAATGTTGAAGAAAATCTTCATGAATTGTCTAAAATTCAGCTAAATGAAGGTCAAAGACAAATGTTAATTAGTAAAAGAGTCCTAGATACTGTAGAGTTATTTACTCAAATTGAAATATATTTCTTAATTGTTCTCGCAATTATAGTTCAGATAATTGTTATCTATAAGCCAAAAGAAGAGTAAGAAGAGTTTAGTCTCCTAACCCCCTTTGGTCTCAGCATCTTACTTATCCACAACAGAAAATGTTCTTAGCATCTCGAACGCTTAAAGACAATTTCAGAAAAAAAGCAAAAAACCCTTACAAAGTAAGCTTTACTTTTCATCATTAGCTTCAAGTTTCCCCATGGAAGACTGAAAGCAGCTAGGGATAGATAATTAAGAACCAAGCTATTTTGAAGACAGTTTCAGAAAAAAATATGTATTTTTGTATTCTTAAATCCCAAAAATACTATGATGTTTCGTACTACTGAAATTACTTCACCCGAACTTACTTCTGATAATCCTTTACACCAAAGGCTTCTCAAACCTTATATAGAAATCGCTCCAACACTACACGGCAATCTGCTAGAAGTAGGCTGTGGAGTAGGAAGAGGTTTAGAGATTTTGAGGAATCACTGTGATACCTATACAGGCATTGACAAAAACGCCAAACTCATAGACTGGCTCAAAGGTGAATACCCTGCCGAAAATTTTATTGCGATGCACATTCCTCCTTTTGCAGAGTTAGAAGATAATACGTATGATTTTTTGGTTAATTTTCAAGTAATAGAGCATATCCAAGATGACGATAAATATGTTTCTGAGATTTATCGTGTCTTAAAGCCTGGTGGCAAAGCAATCTTTACAACTCCTAACCGCAAACGTTCATTGACTCGCAACCCGTGGCATGTTCGTGAGTATTTTTCAGGAGAATTAATTGGTTTATTGCGTAAATATTTTCCTGAAGTAGAGGCAAAAGGCATCGCTGGAAATGAAAAAATAGAAGAATACCTCAAAGCCAATAAAGAATCTGTAGAAAAAATAACTCGTTGGGATTTCCTCAAGCTTCAATATCGTCTGCCAAGATGGATGCTACAAGTTCCTTATGACGTGCTAAACCGTGTGAATAGAAATAAACTTCAAAGCCAAGCTGAAGGACTCGTCATAGAAATCAAAGACACCGACTATTTTCTTACAGATGATTTGGACAACTGCCTAGATTTTTATTTTATTGCTACTAAATAAATGAGAGATAAGTTATTGGCTCATAAGAATCTGATAATGAGTGTTTTACTAAAAAAACGAGTTTTTATTTTGAAAGTGTTATAAAAATTAGAGATATTTTATTCATGCAAAATTACGATTATATCATCATCGGTGGGGGGATTGTAGGTCTTGCTACGGCATTAAACCTTCAACAACAAAGACCTAAAGCCAAAATAGCCCTTATCGAAAAAGAAAATACCCTCGCCCAGCACCAAACAGGGCATAATAGCGGTGTAATTCACTCAGGGATTTACTACAAACCTGGCAGCCTAAAAGCACTCAATTGCTTGAAAGGATACCAAATGCTTCTTGATTTTTGTGATGCACAAGCGATTAAATACGACCTCTGTGGAAAAGTGATTGTGGCTTCTGACCAGTCTGAAATTCAAGCACTCAAAGATATATTTGAGCGTGGAGAAGCCAATAGCTTAGAGGGATTAAAATGGCTCAGACAAGAGGAAATTACTGACTATGAACCTCATGTAAAAGGCATTGCCGGTATCTTCGTGCCGCAGACAGGTATTATTGATTACAAAGAAGTTTCTCTAAAGTATGCCCAGCTTTTTAAAGAGGCAGGAGGAGAAATATTCTTGGGTGAAAAAGTACTCGGAATTACTTCTGAGGGTAAAAAATCACTTGTGATGACCACCCAAAAAGCTTACAGTACTCAGCTTGTGATTAACTGTGCAGGCTTATATTCTGATAAAGTAGCCCAAATGACTCAAAAAGAGGTGAATGTTAGGATTATTCCTTTTAGAGGTGAATATTATGAACTCAATCCTGATAAGCAATATTTGGTCAAAAATTTAATTTATCCTGTCCCTAACCCTAATTTCCCATTTTTAGGTGTTCATTTTACCCGAATGATTCACGGAGGAATAGAAGCTGGGCCTAATGCAGTGTTTGCATTTAGGAGAGAAGGCTATCGTAAAACAGATGTGAATTTTGCAGAATTATCAGAGGCTTTGCGTTGGCCTGGCTTTCAAAAAGTAGCGATGCAATACTGGCAAATAGGTCTAGGAGAAATGTATCGTTCTTTCTCAAAGGCTGCTTTTGCAAAGGCACTCCAAAAATTAGTGCCAGAAGTACGAATGAGTGATTTAAAACCTGTAGAAGCAGGCGTGCGTGCCCAAGCTTGTGATAGAGAAGGTGGTCTATTAGATGATTTTAAGATTTTGGAAGAAGATAAATTTATTCACGTCCTCAATGCACCTTCTCCAGCAGCTACTTCTTCACTTGCTATCGGAGATACAGTTGCTAAAATGGCTTTGATGAGAGAATGATTTAATGAAGGATTGATTTGATGAGGGTTGAGGAATTGATTTAATGAGGATTGAGTGTTGATTTAATGAGGATTGAGGGATTGATTTGATGGAGGTAAAAAGACTTCTTATACTTCCTTCTTACTTCTAAAATCCTCACTCCTCACTTCTAAAACTCCTACTTCTATCCTTTGCTAAATCTATCCTTCTAGCTTCTAAAATTCTCGCTTCTCACTTCTAAAACTTCCTAGCTAGTCTCTGTGATGAGTGTAAAAAAGAAATAGAGTAATCTAAAACTCAATAAAATCAAGACAACACCTATAAAATTATTGATTCTGTTGAGCAGTAAAGTACTTAGTCCTTTACCTGTCTGATTGGCTATGTAGGTCTTAAACAAGTCTGTAGAAAAGACTGTTGCGAGAACTGTGGCATAAAAAATAAACACCTCTGAGGGAGCATAATCACGAAGTTGGTTTACAGTAGCGACTACAAAAACCCAAAGCCCAAAGGTGAAAGGATTTAAAATATTAAGACCAAAACCTTCTATCACATATTGATAATCTGGAATATCAGAGGATAACTGATGTAAAGCTGCCTTCTTATGTTCTTGGAGTGATTTTAAACCAAAGATAAATACTAAAACTCCTCCTACCAAACTAAATACTGCTTTAAAAATATGGCTATCATAAATATGGGAGAGTCCAAAGTAAACTAGCAAAACTATGATTAAATCACTTATCAAGATTCCAGAAGCGAATAACGCTCCTTTTTGGAAATTTTGATGAATTCCGATTTTGATAAGCGTAAAAAAGGAAGGACCAAGGGCAGCAAAGGCTAAGAGTAAACCTGCTAAGACTCCGCTAAATATGATTTCTAAAAGCATACTGACTACTTTTAATGATATGTTTTTTTAATAAGCCTTGTAAGTGTATAAAAAAGACTTTATATAAACACAAAACTAATTAAAATACGTGTAGTGGTCAAAGAATGTGTTTAAATCATTAGAGAAGATTAAGAACTCGGGTAAGATATTTTTTCTATAGTGATATTTTTAAGAAGAACTTCCCAATCATCTGCACATTGTTGCATGTCTTCATCATCTTCTTCATAATACCATTGAAGATATACAGGATGTCCCTTGCTTGCTAATTGGTCTAAATCTTTAAACATCTCCACGAAGCATTTCCCTGAACTAGTGTTAAAGTATTCTAGCTTAAAAATCACTACCGTACTACCTTCATTTGGACTTTTTATATATTCTTTTACCCAATCTAGCATTGGACGGTAAAACTTAGTAGAAACATCAGGCATAGATTTAAAACCTGTGATTTCTATTCTTCCCTTTTGATTATCAAAATTGATATAAGGGGTTTTCTTGGTTTCGATGACTCGGATTGATTGCATATTACTTCCCGTTTAATAGCTAAACTTACATATTTTTTTTGTGTTTTACAAGAGATTACAAAATTACTTATTTTTTATTTAATATTTTCTCTAACGCTTTAGGAGCTACCAGAGTTTCTTGTCTTATTTTTTCTTGTAACTTCAAAAAACCACCTATCAGAGCCTCTGGACGAGGAGGACAACCTGGCACATACACATCTACTGGGATAATTCTATCTACTCCTTTGACTACATGGTAGCCATGTTCCCAATAAGGACCTCCACAATTAGAGCAAGAACCCATAGAAATGACATAGCGAGGTTCTGCCATTTGCTCATATAATCTTCGGACACGGTCTGCCATCTTGAAGGTAACAGTGCCAGCTACTATCATCACATCTGACTGACGAGGAGAAGGGCGAGGAAATACTCCAAAGCGATCCAAATCGTAGCCCGAAGCAAAGGTCGACATCATCTCAATAGCACAACATGCCAAGCCAAAACCCATAGGCCAAAGTGAGGAGAGTCTTGCCCAGTTCATGAGGTCTTCGGCTTTGGTCAGAATAATGCCTTCTTCTTTAAATTGAGTATCTAGTAAGCTCATTTATATTTAATTTTAAGTAATATTAGTATCAAGTACTTTTATGTTTGTAAAAGTAAATTATGTAGTCATTAAATCAAGAAAATCATAGAATTGTTTTGTAAGAGTAATCAGAATTGGGATTACTGGTCTTTCCACCTCCATAAGTATCTACAGGCTACGCTTCTGTAAGGTTGCCAAGCA
>JBBRUH010000326.1:0-6775 GCA_038248005.1 Cytophagales bacterium
AGAAGAGGTCTTTAAGGAGATATTCAGAAGGTCAGCAGTCAAAAGGACAAAATTAAAGGGCATACAACGAAATATACACTTTATCGCTGATAGCCCTCTCTAAGTTATTAATATTGAGAAAGAGTAATGACTACTCTAACACTACTGTGAAGCAGTTTTGAATTACCGAAGTATGATTTTCAGAATGTCTAAATTGCTCGTAACACCAACTTTTGAGTGATTCAATTTCGGTAGGTTGTAAATAGTGAATAATAGACTTTCGCAGTTCTTTCTCAAATAAGCCCAAGTCAAAACTGACTTTTTGCAAAATTACTTTCACGTATTCTAGCATAATCGTAAAAAGTTAAAAGTTAAACTAAAAAAATAAATGTAGCTTTTTCTAATAGGCCTAAGTTTGTTAGAATTGTGTAAATTTAATTGAATAGCATTCATTATTAAAATAATATTTTAATATGTTTATAAAATGTAATTAAATACGACTGTTTTTATCGTTTAGGCAAAATAATGAAAAAATTATCAATTTTCAAAATTTTAAGCGATTCATCTTGATTTTGAGATTTTATGGTAACACTAAGTATTTCATTACCAATATTTTAAGGCAAATATTTTTTTTTAAAAAAATTATAAAAACTAAAAAAAATCTTATTTCTTAATTTTAAAACAGTTTTCAAGAAATTTTCTAGCTTTTATCTATGTTTGCACAAATGGATGTAGTACATATTTATATACTGTATTTGTAACAAATCTAATATTTTTTTGTGTTATATGAAAGAAATGTTCAATTTTTTTTTATCTTTTTTTAAAATATTTATACTCATTTCATTCTTTTTTGGCTTTGCCAAAGCTCAGAATATCAAGATAGAGTATAGCAGTCAGCGTGTGTCTCTCAACGAATCATTTATGATTTCTATCGAGTCAGAAGGCATGCCTATCGATGAGATATCATCTTTACCTAATATTGAGGGCCTAAAAAAAATACAAGGCTTTATTTCTACTACTTCTTCTAGCAACTTCGAAGGCGAAACTAAAAAATATTATATCAAAAGTAAAGTTTATAATCCTACTCGTGAGGGTACGATTCGAATTCCTGATTTTCAGGTGAGGGTCAATGGCAAAAACTATAACTTTGGAGGCACTACTCTGCAAGTGAGTCCTTATGATGAAGCCAAAGGAGAACTGACTGAGTGGACTTATCAAGATTTATTTTTGAAAGAAGAAGCCAAAGAACTAATCGAACTCAAAGATGAAGCTTTTTTAGGCTTATCCATTGATAAGACCCAAGTTTATACGGGAGAAGGCTTCAATGTTATTTTATCTTTTTATGTTGCTGAAACCAATCAAGCCATTATGAATTTTTGGGAATTAGGCAAACAGATAGAAGAAATCACTCGCCAACTCAAGCCAAAAAACTGTTGGGAAGAAAATTTTGAAATCAATGAACTGAGCGAACCCATCAAAATCAATATCAATGGCAAGTATTATTATCAATATGTATTTTATCAGGCTTCTTTTTTTGCACTCAATGCTGAGAATGTACAGTTTCAGAAGGTAGGCTTAAAGATGAAAGTACAAAATCAACTTAGCTCAGAAGCCACCAATACTCCCTCTAAGGCACAAGATTCATTAAGTATTTTTAAGACTTTTTATAGTAACTCTAAGCTAGTGGCAGTTAAAGAACTTCCTAAACATCCTCTTCGTGATAAAGTGGCGGTAGGAAGCTATTATGTCGCTGAAAATTATCCTCAGAAAAAACAAAATACTGGGGAAGACTTTATCTATGAGCTAAGAATCATAGGGGAAGGTAATATTTCAGCAATTCAACAGCCCAACTTAAAGCCCTTGCCTGCTTTTGAAGTATATTCCCCTTATGTGCAGCAATACATCAATAGAGGGCAAAATAAAGTAACAGGCGACAAATTATTTCGTTATCAGGTGATACCCAAAGAAGCTGGCGTTTATAAGTTAAATGATTACTTTGAATGGGTTTATTTTAACCTCAATACCCAAAGTTATGATACACTTCGCCCCACTGGACAAGTCAAAGTAGCAGGAAAAAATATGCGCAATGCCGAAATATCGGTAGGAAAACTCAATAATTTTTATAAACTCATCAAGACAGAAGATCAAAAACTCATCTCTCTCAATAAAAATGATAGCGATAAAACTTGGATAGAGATTAGTGTTTTTTTATTGCTGGCTGCTACTTTATTTTTAATCTATCGCAAATAATCAAATGGAAAACCCATATCATCGCCCCGTCATGCTCACAGAGTGCATAGAAGCACTAAATCTAAAGCCTGATGGTATTTATATAGATTTAACCTTTGGAGGAGGAGGACACTCACGCCTTATTCTTGAAAAACTGGCAGGCAAAGGACGTTTGTTGGGTTTTGATCAAGACCCCGAGGCAGCAGAAGAAGCTAAGAGTTTAGAAGCTCCTAATTTTCAGTTTGTAGCTGCTAATTTTAGGTACTTCAGACGTTACCTACGCTTATATGGTGTACAGAAAGTAGATGGGATTTTAGCAGATTTAGGGATTTCTTCTCATCAAATAGATACTGCCGAAAGAGGTTTTTCACTTCGCTTTGAGGGCGAGCTAGATATGCGTATGAATCAACTTCAGAGCAAAACCGCCAAGCAAATACTGGAAGAATATTCTGAATCAGACCTACACAAAATCTTAGGCATGTATGGAGAGGTACGCAATGCACGTACCCTAGCCCAAGCGATTGTGCGTCATAGAGCCAATGAAACCATAGAAAGTACTCAAGAATTTAAAAATATCCTTAAACAATATGCACCTAGAGGGCGAGAAAATAAATACTATGCCCAAGTATTTCAGGCTTTGCGTATAGAAGTCAATGAAGAAATGCAAGCCCTAGAAGAAATGCTAGAGCAATGCCCTGAAGCTCTCAATTCAGAAGGGAGACTTGTGGTTCTTTCTTATCATTCATTAGAAGATCGCCCTGTAAAACGATTCATTCAGGCTGGTAATTTTTCGGGAGATGTCCAAAAAGACCTTTATGGTAATCCTATCAAGCCCTTAGAAGCTATAAACCGTAAACCTATTCTACCTACACAAGCCGAAATTACGGAGAACCCACGTGCTAGAAGTGCCAAGCTGAGAGTTGCAAAAAAATAGGCTTATATTTGAGTAAGTGATGAGTTATAAATGATGAGTTATGCTATTAAAATACTGATAATCAATTTTTTATAATAAGATTAAAGTGGTAAAATTTCTTTTACTCTAGCAAAAGTTGTATTTTTAGAAAAAAGAAAATCAATTATCCGCCAAATTAAAGTCATTTTAAACATTCAAAAACCCGTTGCTATTTAAAAAGAAATTTCTCTTAAAGTGAACTCATGATTAAATAAATTATCAAAAACATCTCCTTTTACACCATTCACAAGGTATTATTTTCTTCGAAAATAGACTATTGTCAAGATAAAAAATGCTATCTGACCAATTAAATGAGTATCACACAAAAAATGCCAGAGGCATCTCATATTTACAGAAAGATAAGATGATAGAGATGATTCTAAAAATCCTTTCTCTTTAAAGGGAAAGGATTTTTAGAATTAAAAGCTGTAAAGATGACTATAGATACTTAGATGAAGATATAAAACATAAGAGAGGTTTTACTTTACCAATCCAAGATAGGTGCTACCATACGTACCTACTCTATCCAATTTATGAAGTGCTTCTGTGGTTTCAGTTTGAAAGTCTAGGGCATTTTCTACAAAATCAGGGAAGAAATCTACTTTAAGGGCAGCCGAACGCAATAAGACATTTGTGCCTTTTTTGCTGTTTTTTAAGACAAGGTTCCATTCATCTATCAATGCTTCTACATCGTGAGCAGCCAACCAATCTTGATGGTCTAGCAAAATATAATGAGTATATTTATTAGGTTGTTCACGTAAAAAATTACTTACTGTGGTAGTATGTGTCTTGATGCGACCCGTTAATTCTCTTAGCTTTAAGAAATTTTCTTCTTTGAGATACTCAGGGCAGCAATCTTTAGTGTATTTTCCAGTGAGGTACAGTCTCCAAAAATAATTTTCGTGAATCGGAAGCTGCGTAAATACGTGGTTAAGACAATCACTTGCAAACCCCGCTACTTTGCCTGGATATTCATCTACAATAAGCTGACGCTGTGCACGAGGTACACCCAAAAGAGTGAGTGTTACGTGGCGATTGATAAGCCATTTTACTACTTGATTGACGATTTTTGGCTCTACTTCTTTATAAATTTCTCTTTGTGCTTCTAAATCTTTGGCTTCTAGAAGCTGAGTAATAAGTCCACGTAACTTAGGGCGAGCATTGATGTATTGATTAAAAATCCAAGCAAAAGTACCCGAAGTACCAAAGAAGTAAAAAGATTTTTTGGTAAAGTGGATAATATTTCTGTCCCAAAACTCTTGTGATTCAGCAGGAAGATTTGGTTTTAAGTATTGAGCATACAATTTTACAGCCTCAGGGTGATGACCTTCTCCAAATATCTTCCAAAAGTCATCATATTCCAAATGCTTCAAGCCTACTATTTTAAGCTGTAGAAGGGCATTTTGACGGCTATTCATATCAATACAATCAATGCTTTTGGGGCTATCTAGTAAATAATCAAGTGCATTACAGCCAGCACTAGTAATCATCACAATTTGGCTATCAGCACCAAATTGCAGCATTTGGCGATCGCAGCGAGGGTCTTCCCAACAAGTATTGTAAATCAGATTGTTACTGTGTACATTAGTGAAAATCTTATCACGAAAGTTATTAAAAGTCTGGGTTAATTTAGACATAGATTTTGTTTATTTAGCCTCATTTTGCTTTAATTCGTGGTATTGCTGAACTTTGAGCCTCATAAGACATCTCATAAAATTATTATTTTGATGCAAAATTAGTGTAAAGTCATGGATAATTGATAAGAATTTAAAAAACTTAAAATACGCTAAAAATGATAGCAAATACTTGGTTGGCACTTATTTTTATAAATAGTTTATTCATCATCGGTCTTTATGAGGCTACTGAGTCAGGACGAATTTTGGCAGGAATACATGATTTTCTAGAAAATTATTTGCCCGATTTGATATATAAACCCCTCTTGGGTTGTGTCTATTGTATGGCATCTGTCTGGGGGAGTGCCTTGTTTTTGGTGTATTATTATCCTATTTATGCCCAAAATTATTTCTTGCTGGGCTGGCTCTTGGTACACATTGGGGGGGTAAGTGGTTTGAATTATTTTTTATACGAAATGATTTTATTTTTTAGAAGACCTTCCAGTTAGAGAGAAAAAGAGATCATTAGATATTCCCTATTTCCAAAAACAGGAATAATTTCTGATAATAAGAGATGAATAATGGTTTAAAAATAAAGTAATTATGTAGTTTGAGTAAAATTCTCACTACCAAACTCTTACAGCCTAATAACTAATCTCTTACTTAGCTCCTTTAAGGTAACTTAAATCCCATCATTAGAATATCATCTGTTTGTTGTTCTTTGGCTATGTCTTTCCAATGTTCTATGGTTTCTTCTAAGTATTTTTTTTGTTCTTGAAAAGAATCTTGGTGCATCTCTAAAAGCTTTGTGTGGAGATTTTTTGCCATAAATTTTCTCCTCTTTTCTCCTCCAAACTGGTCTTGATAGCCATCAGAAAAGAGATAAAAGGTGGTTTTTCCTAGTTCTTGGATAGGCAGCACATGTTTGATAAACTGTTTCTCCAGCCTTTGCTCACCTCCTATGTGCATATTACATCCTTTGACGTGAAATAAAGTCTGATGAGTGATATAGACTAAGGGGTTCTTAGCACCAGCAAAAGTTACTTCTTGGGTACTCTGGTCTATACTTAGAAGAGCAATGTCCATTCCGTCTCTATTTTTAGTTTCTTCTTGCCTTAGTATTTTTCTGATACCTAGATTGAGTTGATTAAGTATCTCATCTACTTGGGTGATATTTCTTTTAGTGATAATATCTGTTAGTAGGTCATTAGCAAGCAGGCTCATAAAAGCCCCTGGAATTCCGTGTCCTGTGCAGTCCACGGCAGCTACAAAGAGTTTTTGCTCATGCTCAGCTATAAAATAAAAATCTCCTGAAACTATATTTTTTGGTTTATGCA
Source organism: Cytophagales bacterium (assembly GCA_038248005.1). Taxonomy (GTDB): domain Bacteria; phylum Bacteroidota; class Bacteroidia; order Cytophagales; family Microscillaceae; genus JAABSX01. The sequence goes on from JBBRUH010000326.1 coordinate 6,111, forward strand.
GAATAAAACTATCAGGGATGAGGCTCTTGATTAATTCCTTAGAAGGCATAGCAGCTTCTTGGATTCGCTTGGCATAATTGATACTTTGTGTAATATCATCATTCTGACGCTCTATTCTGTTTTTTTGAAAAGAAATAGTATCTACAGTGGTAGCAAGTTCTTCATTGAGTTGGTGAAGTTCTTCATTGAGTTCTTGCATTTCATTTTTTTGGATTTCTATTTCATTTTTTTGTTCTTCTATTTCATTTTTTTGAGTTTTGAGAGTAGCTTTTGATTTTTTGAGAGCATTTGTCCTAAAGTTAATAACATAAGCCAAGTAGATAGGATACACTAAGATAAGCAATCCACTGCCTGCATTGAGCCCAAAAGAAACCTCATCAAAGACATGAACCCCGATGAGAGAGATTGAAATAATGAAATTAAAGAAAGCAAAAGCCAAACCCATTAAGAATATTCTCAATCCATGCCCTAGCATAATATTGGTCATGGTGAGCATAAAAAAAAGCAATGCAGGTGCAGAAAACACGGCTATAAAATTGGCAAATATCCCTGAAAGACCTGCATCTAAGAGCATACAAAAGCGTTCGTTTCGCTCATTAAATCCTATTTTTAACTGTACTCCAAAGGTAATATGAGGATACAATATACAATAGAACAACAAAAAA
>JBBRUH010000327.1:0-6729 GCA_038248005.1 Cytophagales bacterium
AAGTAAAGATTTTGTTTTACAGATTGCTCTTTATATTCAAGAATAACACTAGCAATCTGCTCTCCCTTTGAACCCACGGTATCAACAGCAGTATCACTTTTTAAGTAAAAATCTCTGGGGCCTATTCTTTCTGCTGATATATAATGACAAACAACAGGTGTAAAAATTTTAATTGGTAAAATCAGTTTATGAGTAGGGACATTTACAAAATGAATGTAATTAAAATCCTCAAATAATAGTTGAACTTGATTTGAGATTTGCTCTTCATTGCTTTCACTTCCATCTACATAATCAATTTTAATATTCGTCGTATCAATCTTATCATCAGTGATTGAGATAGATTTTATTTTCCTACCATGTTCATAAGAACCAGATTTCGTCATTAAATAAACATCTTGTTCATCTGTTAATAATTCTATTTGATAATCAACACATCTTAGATATCTATTGCTCTCACCATCAAATACAAAAGCATAATAAAATCTTATAGGAACACTCATTTGAGAACTAATAAATTCTATTATAACTTCATCTTCTTTCGAAGAAAAAACATTTTTAATATCATTAAATGCTCCTAATCTTACTTCCTTACCATTCAGTACTAAATTATTGTCTGATTTATTTAAATCTATGCTCTGCTTAAGTAATAGCAAAGCCTGCAAAAGGCTTGATTTCCCTCGCCCGTTAATGCCTGTGAGCAGGTTGATTTTAGCTAAAGGAAAACTGGTTTCCTCTTTAAATACTTTGAAGTTTTTGAGTTTGATTTGGGTAAGCATGGCTTTGTAGGGTTATGATTGTGTAGAGATATTGCCTAAAATTTCTTGTGCTAATTTGAACCTTGTAATTACTTTTGATTTTGAACCTGTAGAAGTTCGTGTAGCATCAAGGTAATCTTTGTGTGTGATTAATTCTTTAAAATTCTGAATAATTTGTTCTTTGTGTATGTGCAGAAATTCATCTGTATTGATAGAGAAAAAATAACTTACAGACTCAAATAGAGAGGTATTGATAAAACCTCTTGAGGTTAGATTTCCTTCTTTGTCTAAAATAGGAAAACGAAAATTACGGTTCTCAAAAAAATCATAAGTGAGTTTCATGACCCTTTTAAAATCTTGTTTTAAGATTTCTATTTCTTCTTCTCCCATTTTATTGATTTTTTTCATGGCATTTTCTAGAAACTCACCCAACTCTCCAGCATAATCTCGCTCATAGTCAAAGATTTTAAAAGCAATATAACGCAATACCATTTCTCTATCTTTCATTCTTTTAGGGCTTACGCCATTGTCTATAGCCTTTCGGAAGTAATCTTGGTCGGCAAGTTCAGCGAGTAATTCTGTAGCTTTTCCTAAAAAAATTCCATTTCTTACTTCTTGACTTTCAAGTTTAGTTCCTCCTGTATTGATTCTATCAAAAAGTTCATATACTATCTCAATAGGGGTAGAAGGTTTTAGGATATAGAGTTGGATATTTTTATCTTCTATTTTGGCACGGTAAGATTCAGGAAGTTCTGAAAATTTTTTCCCATTAATATCTGGCAAAGTTTTCAACTCTTTAAGTGCAAATTCATTATTGACGAAGCGATGTAAGGTAGTCGTTCTCTGCAAACCATCTATGATGACCAATTTATTTTCTACGGTCTGATTGACATAAAAAGGAGGCAAAGGAAATCCCAATAAAATAGACTCTACAAAACGGCTCATTTGGCTGGGAGTCCAGACAAAATTTCTCTGATAAGCAGGATCAATAATCAATCTTCCACGGTCATAATCACGCATGTATTGGAATACAGACATTTTGTCTTCACGAATATCTACATCTACTTTAGTGGGGTCACCAAAGGGATAAGTACGCAGTTTATCTCCACTTGTATCTTCTATCTCTTGAGCTTGCTCATCTTTTTCAATAATATCAGTGCTTTCTTCTTTTAATTTTTCTTCTTCCATATTCATTTTATTTTTACAAATTTAACCAAAAAGGAATAATATTTACTTTCAAAATCAGCCTTAAATTATAAAATTTCAACAGAAGGTTTTACTTTTTGAAGATTAATGCCTAATTTAATTCTTGGAAATACTGATTTATATCCTAAAATAAAAAAGAAAATGCCCTCAGTAAGAGATTGGGATTTGTTAGAGGCTGAAAATAAACAACTTAAGCAAAAAAACCGACTGCTTGAGCAAAAATTACAACAACCTCAAAGTAAAAAAAATGAGGCAACACTTCCTTCTTTGCCCGAAGAAAATCAAGCTAAATTTCAGCAAGCTGTAGATAATCTAAATCTTTATGGTATCGAGATTAGTAAGGCAGGAGAAATTATTTATTGTAATCAATATCTCTTGCACATCACAGGGTATCAAGCAGAGGAAGTGATTGGTAAAGATTATTTTGAGGTATTTGTGCCAGAAGATGAGCAAGAAAGTCGCCGTATCGAGTATCAAAAAGCAATGCAAAGGCAGGGCTTTTGGGAAAATGCAGCCCGCAGTTTTCGCCTTAAATCAGGTGAAATACGCTATATTAATTTTAACTCTGTAGTCTTGAATTACTACCAAGGTGATATAGCAGGTTTGACTAAAATAGGAGAGGATGTAACTCAACAAAGAGAAGTATCTCTTGCCCTTAGGCGTAGCAACGAAGCCCTCCAAGACCTTTTTGACAATAGCAATGATTTGATTTTTATTTCCTCTACTCAGGGTGATTTGCTTTTTGTGAATCGTGCCTTTAAAAATAAAATAGGCTATACCAATGAAGAACTTTCCCAACTCAATGTAAAAGACCTCATACACGAATCTGCCAAAAAAAGTACTTACCGTAAGGTATTAGATGTACTTAAGGGTGAAACTGAATCTAAAATCAAAACTATCTTGATGAGCCGAAAAGGTAAATTGATTTACCTAGAAGGCAGTGTAAATATACGTTTTGAGCAAGGAAATCCTGTGGCAGTGCGAGGAATCATGTATGATATCACCGATAAAATACGTGCCGAAAAAGCTCAAACACTTTACTATAGCATTGGTAATCTGACCGTAAAAAGTAAAAATCTTGATCAACTTTACCATACGATTCACCACGAACTAGGCAAAGTCATAGATGTTCGTAATTTTTATATCAAACTTTATAACGAGACCAAGACAGAGATTCTTTTTCCTTATTATACGGATGAAGCCCGAGACCAAGAAGCCAAAATCAGAAGAAGACGTGCAGGAATGGGGCTTACTGATTATGTAATGAAGCGTGAAAAAGCACTTTTTTTGTACGAAGAAGAGATTTCTGGCTTGTTGCATCAGGGCAAAATCAAACTCTTCGGTCCCTTACCCAAAATATGGATAGGTGTGCCGCTTAAGTTTGAAAATGAAGTGATTGGTTTGATTTCTGTCAAATGTTACCGAAGCCGAAGCACTTATAACAGCAGTGATTTGGAGTTGTTGGATTTTATCTCTGGGCAGATTGCCCTAGCTATTCAGCGAAAACGAAACGAAGAACAGTTGAGCAATCAAACTGCTCGCTTGGAGGCTATCTTTGAGAGTAGCACACACATGATGTGGTCTATCAATCGCAAATATCAACTGACTTCTCATAACACCAATTACCTTAACTCACTACATCAACAATACGAACTACAAGCACAACCCAACTCCAGTCTGCTCAATCTTCGTGAAAAACTAATAAAAAGTGATTTGTATGAGTTTTGGGAAGAAAAGTATAGGCTTGCCTTTAAAGGTGAAATGCAACACTTTGAGCTTAAAGATAAGCTTCAAGACAATGTCTATCGATGGCGAGAGGTCTATCTCAACCCTATCAGGCTAGAAGATGGCTCTATAGAAGAAGTTTCTGCTATCTCACATGATATTACTGAGAAGAAACTCTCAGAAATAGCAATGGTAGAGAGTGAAAATAAATTTAGAAATATCTTTGAGTCTTTTCAAGATATTTATTATCATACTGATTTAGAGGGAGTCGTTACGCTCATAAGCCCTTCTATCCAAGAGATTACAGGCTATCCTCCAGAAGAAATACTAGGTAAAAGCATCGCTAATATAGTGTTAGAAAAACGAAACCTGAGTACACTCATTGAAGACCTGACCCGTGAAAAACGAATCAAAAACTTTGAAATAACCCTCAAAACCAAAGATGGAAAACTCATACAGTCTATCTCTAATATTCGTCTAGTCTATGATGATGAGGATAACCCTATGGGCATTGAAGGGGTAGTGAGAGACATCACTGAACTCAAGAAAGCTACAGAAGAAGTACTTCGTGCCAAAGAAATCGCTGAGCACTCTCTGGCGGTCAAAGAAAGTTTCTTGGCAAATATGAGCCACGAAATTCGCACGCCTATGAATGGAGTCATTGGAATGATAGACCTCATGATGGATACACCACTCAGTGAAGAGCAATATGGCTATATGCACACCATCAAAAAATCTTCTGAAACACTACTTCATATCTTGAATGACATCTTAGACCTCTCTAAGATAGAAGCTGGCAAGATGAAACTCCATACACGTCCTATAGATTTGCGGATTACCTTAGAGAAGATTTATACCTTGTTTATGTCTCAAGCAAGTCGTAAAGGAACTGAATTGCATTACTTTATAGATGAATCTATCCCCGAAAGCCTTGAGATAGACGAAACTCGCCTTCTCCAGATTATTGCCAACCTAACCTCTAATGCTATCAAGTTTACTGAAAAAGGGCATATATGGCTAAGAATATTTATGGAAGGGCAACGCAAAGATAAAGTCAAACTCAAAATAGAAGTACAAGACTCAGGTATAGGGATAGGTTCTGAAAATGTAAAGCTATTGTTTCATACTTTTAGTCAGTTAGATAATTCTTCTTCTAAATCCTATTCTGGTACGGGCTTGGGTTTAGCGATTTCTAAAGAACTTACTCAACTGATGAAAGGCAAAATCGGTGTGAAATCTAAAGTAGGAGAAGGCAGTACTTTTTGGATGGTTATAGAGTCAAAAATTTCTAATGAATCACCCGTTAATCAAGAAACCTTTTCGCCTGATTTTAGCTCTGGTAATCACTTTGGGGATATTATCCCGAGAGTCCTTATCGTAGATGACAATGCCGTAAATAGAAAAGTAGCAGGAGAGATTCTAAGGAAAGCAGGTTGTGTCATAGAGTTGGCTTCTAGTGGGCAAGAATGTCTCTACAAAATCAAGAACCAAGAACCTCATCAAGCTTATGATTTAATCTTTATGGATATACAAATGCCTGACCTAGATGGGGTAGAGACTACATATCAACTAAGGCAGATTCCTAAAATAAAGCTACCTCCTATCATTGCGATGACTGCTTATTCTATGCAAGAAGACCGTGAGAAGTTTCTCTCCAAAGGCTTAGATGACTATGTAGCAAAGCCAATCAAAGCTCAGACTTTAATCAAAAAAGTACAAGAATATCTTTTAGCCCCAGAGAAAGAAGAGATAGAGAAAAAGACAAACCTTAAAGGTAAATTAACTAAAAAATCAAATACTACTGAGATAGATAAAGTAAGCATTTTGGATATGAAAGTCTTAGACCAACTTGCCAAATACGGAGGAAAAGAACTTATTAAAGAGTCTTTGAAAGAGTTTGAGGATGACACCAATGAAATACTCAAAGAATGTGAAAAAGGACTTCGTAAAAAAGATTGGGATTTACTGCGTTTATGTTTGCATACTCTCAAAGGCAATGCAGGCACACTAGGCGTAAAAAAAGTAGCCGAACAAGCCAAACAGATAGAAAAATCATTAAAAACAGGAAATTATCCTAAAATTGAGGCAGATTTTGAGACTTTAGCAAAGTATTTTGCAGAATTTAGGGAAAATTATGTGAGTTTAATCTAATGAGTTTTTAATTTTACATAAAATGAGGAGGATTGATGGATTGATGGATTTAGTGATGGGTTGAAGGGTTGAGGATTCATTTATAATCTAATAACCCAATGACCAAAAAAGTGACCTAATAACCCAATGACCAAAAAAATGACCTAATTACCCAATAATTAAATACAAAGAATTTTAAATTTTAATATTACTAAGACATGAACAACAAAAAAATACTCATTGCTGAAGATAGTTCTGTAATTCAAAACATCGCCAAAAAAGTTCTTGAGTTTCAAAACTATGACATTGATTCTGCCAAAAACGGCAAAGAAGTGCTTAAAAAGCTAGAAAAAACAGATTATGATGCCATTCTGATGGATATCAACATGCCTCAGATGGATGGGATGGAGTGTGCCAGACAGATTCGTGCATTGAGTGATAGCACAAAGTCTAAAATCCCGATTATCGCTATCACTGGCAATGCTCAAAATTATTCTATAGAAGATTTTAAGGCAGCAGGGATTGATGAGTATCTTCCTAAGCCCATTGATTTTGATAGTCTAGTAACCTTGCTTAAGAAGATGTCTCCTGATGAGTAAATTTTAATCTTAGTAAATACTGGTGCAAGCGTCTTTGCTTGCACCTCTATAAGTAAAATTGTAAGAATGTTTATTACCTAAATAAATGATGAGTTGTATTATTAAAAAACTGATTATCAAAACCTTACTAATAAAACTCATCACATATTAACTTACTATTCTTAACTTCTTAATGGTTTAAAAACCTTTCGTTATTGCTTGATAACTTACTATTCTTAACTTCTTAATGGTTTAAAAACCTTTCGTTATTGCTTGATAACTTACTATTCTTAACTTCTTAATGGTCTAAAAACTTTTCGTTACTGCTTGATAAC
>JBBRUH010000328.1:0-6678 GCA_038248005.1 Cytophagales bacterium
CACAAAAAGCAGCCACAGTCTTAGTATCTGCAGATTTACGTGGCATCGACTCGCATGGCGTAGCTAGACTCACAGGCTATGTAAAGCAGTGGGAAATGCAAAAACTCAATACTAAACCCAATATTCAGATAGTACACGAAACGCCAAGCACAGCTACTGTAGATGGAGATAGTGGCTTGGGATTGATAGTCGCACAAGAAGCCATGAATATAGCCATCCAAAAAGCGACTCAAGTAGGCAGTGGCTGGGTAGCTGTTCGCAATTCAGGTCATTTTGGCATAGCAGGCTACCATGCTATGATGGCACTCCCTTATGATATGATAGGCATTTGCCTGACGCACTCTACAAGTCTATCAACCCCTACTTACTCTTTAGAAAAACTACTAGGTACGAATCCCATTGCAGTAGCCATTCCTGCTGATAAAGAACCTGCTTTTGTGGCTGATTTAGCTACGACTACAGTGGCTTATGGCAAACTCCAAATCTTACAACGCAAAGGGCTAGAAGCACCTCTTGGCTGGGCACAAGATGAAGAGGGACAACCAACTACCAACCCACATGCTCCCAAAGAAGGAGGAGCATTGACCCCACTTGGCAGTGATGATTTGCATAGTAGCTATAAAGGTTATTGCCTTGGGGCAACTGTAGATATATTATCTGGCGTACTTTCAGGAGCTAATTTTGGTCCTTGGGTACCCCCTTTTGCTACAGCAGGTTCTACTTCAGAGCGTCAGCCTCCTGTGGGCTTAGGCACAGGACATTTTTTTGGAGCGATGCGTATTGATGGTTTTCGCCCTGCTGCGGAGTTTAAAAAAGATATGGATTTATGGATTCAGACTTTTAGAAATGCCAAAGCCATTCCTGGTAAGCGTGTACTTATCCCTGGTGAACCTGAGACGATGGCAGAAAAAGATAGACTTCAAAACGGGATTCCACTCATAGGCAAAGTACAAGAGGAGCTTCATGCACTTGCGCTTGGCTTAGAGATTGAGTCCATCTTTGGAGAGTAAAAGAGAGGAAAGTAGTTTATTACGATGTTTTTATATTGATATATGTTCATGCAAGCATCTTCACTTGTCCTTCTAAAAATAAAATCGTAATAATGTCTAACATATTGATTATCAATTATTTGAGTTCTATTTTTTCTTATTTTAGTGCTTCAGTATTCTTAATCTCTTAGTGTTTATCAAATATTTTTGACATAATATTTGATAAACACTAAGCATTTTACTAATTTGTATTATAATATCATCAAAATAAAAAGGTTTTGATAAAAAAAATCATTCTTTATAGTGTCTATATGCTTCCTTTAATGCTTGTATTGCTCATAATCATTATTGTATATAGCGATTGGCAAATCAATAAATATGGGGAGAAGTATGTCTATAATGATACCGATAAAATTCCTTTTAATGAAGTAGGACTGATACTAGGCACAAGCAAAAGAATACAGAATGGACAGCCTAATCTCTATTTTAGGTATAGAATTAGAGCTGCAGTAGAGCTTTACGAGGCAGGAAAGATAAAACACATCTTGGTAAGCGGAGATAATAGCCTCAAAGAATACAACGAACCTATGGATATGAAAAAAGCACTCATCAAGCAAGGAATTCCTGATACGGTTATTGTCTTGGATTATGCAGGATTTAGGACTTTTGACTCTATGGTAAGGAGTAAAAAAGTATTTGGACAGGAAAAAATAACGGTTATTTCTCAAGAATTTCATAACAAAAGAGCTATCTATATCGCCCACCAAAAAGGCTTGGAAGCTGTGGGCTATAATGCAAAGGATATTTCTTTTTCATCTGGAATGAAAGTACAGCTTAGAGAAAAAATGGCAAGAGTAAAAGTTTTCTTAGATTTGTATATCTTAAATACTAAACCTAAATTTCTGGGTAAGAAAATCAAGATAGGATAAAAAACCTCATATCATTGTCTGTAAGGACAAAGGCAATGGCAAAGAATAAAAAAAACCTTTTACATACTAATGCAAAAGGTTTATAAATAATTAGATAAACAGGTTTATTTTGTAAAATTCAAGGGATGACGTAGATTTTTGTGGTTTGTGATTTCTACTACTACCTTTCCGATAAACATATCAGCTTCTATGCGTATTGGCACTCTGTTCTTATCATCAGAAACCCAAAAGCGGATAGAACTTTCACCACTAAACATGCCATTCTCTGGCATGATTGGCACTAAACGATACGCATTTATTTTTCCAAATTTGCTGCGTATTACATCTTTACCTAAAAATTTTACTTTGAGGTTATATAATTTATCTTCTAATATGCCTGGCACTGTTACGATTTCTCCTACTGTTAAATTCTCAAAATCTAATGTGCGTAGATAATAATAACCACTTACTATATCTTGCACATACTCAGGCACACTGATATTTACTTTGTCTTTTTTTCTTTTAGACTCATCTTTTTCTTTGGCACTATACTGCTCATATTTCATTACAGCTTGATTGCTAATAGGATTAAAATCAGTCAATTCTTTTCTTCTAAAATCACCTTCTTCTATTTCACGATAAAATCTGTGTGGCACAAAAGAAGCAGTATCTATATAAGAACGCCACTCGTCATTAACCGTAGTAACCACACCACCTACTCCAGCAGTTTTACCTTTGATATCTACTCTGTAGCAAATGCGGTCGTTTAACAGATAATGCTTTTGATGCACATCTACAGTAGCCGTACCTGCTACGATAGGGCCATAATGCACTAAATACTCAATATGTTCTCCTCTATTAAATACATTGTTTTTGATGACACGATATCTTTGAGTACTCGTAAAACTCAACATCAAAGACAGAGAGAAAAGTATAAATATAATTGTTCTTAATTTTGACATGGTTTTTGTGTTTTTGTTATACATCACACCCTATAGACCAAAATCAGCTTAAAATGGTTGCCTTTTTAAGTAGAATTAACGCATTATTATAACACAATAAGATGTTAATTATAAATGATGAGTAGTGAATTTTCTTATTAAAGTATTGATAATCAGATTTTTATAGTGATTTTAAAGTGTAAACTAATTTTGACTATCTACTTAAGTATGATTCATCTACAAAACCACTTCTTATTTACCGAAATTACCTATCAACTGATGATAAAAATGAATGGTCTTTTTAAAATTTTGGATAGAAACTCTTTCATCTTTGCCATGAAAACTAGCTAACTCATCTTCTCTCAGATAAACTGGACTAAAACGATAGATATTCTGACTAATTTCATAAAAATGCTTAGAATCAGTTCCCGCTATCATCAAGGCTGGACTGACTAAAACACCAGGAAAGATTTCTTTGATGGTCTGGTGCAGTACCTTGAAACCCGTAGAATTAATATCAGAGATAGGAATAGGATTATTATTATCAAAACCTCGGCTGAGAATATTCGCTTTGACTCTCTCATCACCTACTACTTCATTGACATGGGCTAAGACTGTCTGAGAAGTTTCGCCTGGCTTTATCCTAAAATTCACGGTTACTTTTGCTCGGATAGGAAGCACATTGGCTTTTTGACTTCCTTCTAGCATTGTCGGGGCGATGGTGGTTCTAAGAATGGCATTAGAAGCTGATTTTTTGGACATTTGAGAAATTAAAACACTCTCAAAAAGCCAACGATTATTAAATGCCAGTCTATTAAGAAAAGGCATCTCGGGCGTAAGGTATTCAAGCATTGCTTGAGAAGCTCCATCTATATTGGCAGTAAATGGATGTGATTCTAGGCTCACTATTGCCTGGCTCAAAATGCCGATTGGAGTCTGAAGAGGCGGTCTTGAAGAATGTCCTCCCTCTCCTAAAACAGATAATTCTATATTGACAAAACCTTTTTCGGCAGCACCTATGTATGCCACAGGTTTTTCTACCCCTGGCACTAGTCCTTTGAGAATAAACAGCCCTTCATCTAAAATGAACTCCGCCTTTACACCTTTCTTTTGAAGGTTTTCAGCAATTTTCTTTGCACCTTCCTTTCCTCCTACTTCTTCATCATGCCCAAATGCAAGATAAATCGTCCTTTTACTTTGAAAGCCCTCACCTAGTAGCATTTCTACTGCTTCTAAAATTCCAAATACATTCATTTTATCATCTAATGATCCTCTTCCCCAGATATAATCCTCTGCAATTGTACCCGAAAAAGGAGGATATTTCCAACTTTGCTCTGTAGGTTTCTCAGGGTTTTTCTTCCAATATTCTCTTGGGACTCCTTCTATCGGCACTACATCTGTATGTGCCAAAAGTATAATAGGAGCAAGATTTTTATCCGTTCCTTGCCATGTATAAAGCAAACTATACTCAGCGATGACTTCCTTCTTCAAAAGTGAATCTACCAAAGGATAGGTCTTTTGGATATAATCTAATATAGCTTGAGAAGCCACCGTATCTCTATCTTGCACATCCTCATAAGAAATAGTTTCTATCTGAATAGCCTCAGAAAGATGTTTGACAGCATTTTCGGGTATTTCTATATCCGCAGCAGGTTTTGCACTTATTTGTTTAGAGCTTACTTTTAGAGCATTGTAAGACAAAATAGCACCCAGAATCACTATCACTAAAAGCAGTAGAAGTAGTATTTTTTTAATCATAGCCCTAATTTAGACAAAACATCTTAAACTCAAAATCTACTTGCTCATTGAGTGCTTATTTTTTTGAAAAATTTAAGATTAATGACTTTAGAAGTATAAACTCAAGTATTTTGCTTACATTTATTTTTATGAATATTTATTCTAGCCTTCATTTTTTTACTTTTTAAAGTATTCTCTCTGAGCATTTTGTTTTTTATGGGTATTTTTGTAATTACCAATAAATACCTCATTTTAGGATAACACAACTTTAGATAAAATACAAAATGTTGATAAAGCTAAAAAATACATTAGACACTGCCTTGCTTTTAGATGAAAAGTTTGCTGCACAAACTCGCCGTGAAGACTTCTTTATCCCTCAAAAAAATGGAAAAGAAGTAATTTACTTCACAGGAAATTCACTTGGTCTTCAGCCCAAATCTGCCCGAAAATACATAGAATTAGAAATGACCAAATGGCAAGAAAATGGTGTGGAAGGACATTTTGGAATCCATGAGCAATGGTATGATTACCATAAAATGCTCCGCCAGCCTTTGGCTAATTTAGTAGGTGCTAACCCTCTTGAAGTGGTAGCTATGAATACTTTGACTGTCAATTTACATCTACTAATGGCTAGTTTTTTTAGACCACAAGGCAAACGCACCAAGATATTGATGGAAGCCAGTGCTTTCCCCTCTGACCAATATGTGGCTGAATCTCAAAGTAGTTTTCATGGCTTAGATCCAGAGCAAAATGTGGTAGAGTTTGTCCCACGAGAGGGTGAATTGATACTCCGAACCGAAGACATGGTAGCCAAAATCAAAGAAGTAGGAGATGAACTGGCTTTAATCCTACTTGGAGGAGTGAATTATTACACAGGTCAATTCTTTGATATAGAGGCAATTAGCAAAGCTGGACACGAAGTAGGTGCAGTCGTAGGGCTTGACTTAGCACATACTGTAGGTAATCTTCCCCTTAAGCTCCATGACTGGCAAATAGACTTTGCAGCTTGGTGTTCTTACAAATACCTCAACTCTAGCCCAGGAGGGATTTCTGGAGTATTTGTGCATCAAAAGCACAATCAAAACCCTGAATTACCTCGCCTTACGGGCTGGTGGGGATATGAAGAAAGCACTCGTTTTAAGATGAAAAAAGGATTTGTCCCTGAGCCTAACATTGATGCATGGCAGATGAGCAATGCTCCTATCCTACTTTTGGCAGCTCATAGAGCCGCTTTGGAGATGATAGAAGAAGTGGGAGGCGTAGAAGCTTTGCGTCATAAAAGTAAAGCATTGACTGGCTTTTTAGAATCTGTGATTTTAGATATTAGCCAAGAAGAAAATTATCCTATTCAAATCATTACTCCTAGTAATCAAGAAAACAGAGGCTGTCAGCTTTCGCTTTTGGTTAAAAAACAAGGACGTACACTTTTTGAGAAATTAGAGGCTGATGGAGTTATTGGCGATTGGAGAGAGCCAGATGTGATTCGCCTTGCTCCTGTGCCTTTGTATAATACCTTTGAGGAGATGTTTGAGTTTGGAGAAATGCTGAGAAAGGCTATTCAAAGCTTGTAGTTTCAGTAACAGATAACAATTTCAAATAACAGTGGCATTATATAACTGTTAGATTTTGGTAATTTTGTCGGAAAATATACCCTCATACTACAAATCCATTCCGTTGTTGGTGTTTAAAAATGACTGTTGATGCGTTTATAAGTGGATGAAAGGCAGTTTACAGTCGTTTCGTCACCAACAACTCGAGTCTAAATATTTGTGATTTATGGAATGATTTCATGATGCAAAAATTTAGTCTTAGCGAGAGGCTAAGACTAGTTTGCTGTCGTAGATTACGCTTACCGCCACAACCTCTGACCAGAACGGGGAAATTATTACCAAAATATAAGTTTTAGTTTTGGCAAAGTTTGATTGAGATTGAAGGCTTAGAGTTAAAACCTATAAGGTTTTAAAAACCTTATAGGTTTAATTCGCTTGAACGATATTTATTAGTTTAAGTTATTGAATATCAGACACTTAAATTCTTTTTTTCAATAGAAATTATTACCAAAATGTAAGTTTTAGTTTTGGCAAAGTTTGGTTTAGATTGAAG
>JBBRUH010000329.1:0-6654 GCA_038248005.1 Cytophagales bacterium
AAATTATATTTTTCAGATATAAATAAAATCTTACCCTGTTTTTATCTAATTGCTTTTTTTAGAATGCTAATTAGACATTATTACAATTTTATGGGTAAAGAGAGGTGCAAGCCAAGAGGCTTGCACCAGCTATTCACCTCGTTCAAGCATCTTCGCTTGAACGGTGTTTATTAGTTTAAGTTATTGGATATCAGATACTTAAATTCTTTTTATTAATACAAATTATTACCGAAATGTAAGGTATAATAAACAAAATCCAAAATCCAAAATGAGAATTGCTGAGTGCAAACTAATTTTGAACATCTACTTAGTAAATGTTTGTTACAATATATTTTTAGTTAAGTCAAAGTATTTTTTAAGATTATCGAGCAATTTGACTGAAAGTTATGAATAAAATAGTAAATTTAAAATATATGATAAATTAAGTAAGACAACAGGTATTCATTTTTTGAATTATACTATAAAAAACATAAACAAGAAGTAAAATACAGTTATTAATATACCAATTAACAGCTTGTTTTCACCAAAAAAAATTAGATTATGCAACAACTATCTGGATTAGATGCCCAATTTTTATATTTAGAAACTCCCAAATCACCAATGCACATCGGAGGTGTGTATATATATGCTCCACCAAAGGAAGGTGAGATGAACTTTGAAATATTTCGCAAGTCTTTAGAGGCTAGGCTACATATTTCACGTACTTTTCGCCAGCGGATTGTAGAATCACCTCTTAATTTAGGTCATCCCTATTGGATAGAAGACCCAAATTTTGAATTGAATAACCATATTTTTCATACAGCCTTGCCTAAGCCAGGCGGACGCAAAGAACTCAGAGCATTGGCTTCACGCATTTTCTCTCGACAACTAGACCGTAGCAAGCCATTATGGGAGTTTACGTATGTAGAGGGCTTAGAAAATATAGAAAAGATTCCTAAAGGCTCTTTTGCACTCATTACTAAGGTACATCATGCAGCCATAGATGGTGGTTCAGGAGCTGAGATATTAGCAGCCTTGCTAAACCCAAGCCCAGAAATGAAACCCATTAAAGAACCTAAATCTTGGATTCCAGAGCGAATCCCAAGCAGTGTAGAGTTATTAACAAAAAATTATTTTAAGTCTTTTGGTACTCCTTTCAAGTTAGCCAAGTTCGTGTATGATACAGCACAAAATAGCTTTGGTGTAGCTCGTGAAGTAATAGATAAAGCAATCCAGCCACCTCCTATGCCATTTACAGCCCCTAGTACTATCTTTAATGCTAGTGTGAGTGCTAGAAGGGTCTTTGGAGGAACAGAGTTTAGTTTAGAAAAAATTAAAACTATCAAAAATGCCACAGTAGGCGTAACGATTAATGATACTGTGCTTGCTATCTGTGCAGGTGGATTGAGAAAATATTTGCTATCCAAGGACAAGTTACCAAAAAAATCACTTGTAGCAATGGCTCCTATCTCTGTCCGTTCTGGTAATCAAAAAAATGACATGGGCAATGAAGTTTCTTCCATGCTTGTCTCTCTTGCTACCCATGAGCCAGACCCAGTACACCGACTCAATATGATTCATGCAAGTACCCGTGGCTCTAAGGCATACTCAAAAGCCATAGAGGCAAACAAGTTGATGAACTTTGTACCTTCTACACTGGCAGCCTTGGCTTCTAAACTTTATACTCGGATGAAGTTTTCGGAAGTCCATACGCCTTTTTATAATCTTGTGATTACCAATGTACCCGGGCCTTCTGTTCCTTTGTATATGAATGGAGCCCCTTTGATTACACAGTTTGGGACGGCACCAGTGTTAGATGGTTTAGGGATTCTGCTAGTAGTGTTGAGCTACAACGGCCGAATTACCATTTCGGTTACCTGTACGCCAGAACTAATGCCTGATGTAGAAGTGTTTTTAGGCTATTTGCAAGAGTCTTGTGAAGAGCTTTATCAAGCACTAGTAGTCAAAGCAAAAAAAGGAGCAATAGGTACGGAAGTAACTAAGTCTAAGACAAAAGCTGTAGCAACTACTCCAACCAAAAAAATAACTGCTAAGAGTAGTACAAAGTCTAAATCATCCACTGCTAAGATAACAAAGAGTGCGACTGCTAGTAAAAAAAGTAGTGTGAAAAAAGTAACGAAGAAAAAAACAATACCTCAAGTTACTGAAGAGCTTAAACTTAATGACTCTAACAAAAAAATATCTTCGTCTGAAAGTCAAAACGAAGAAAAAAAGATAAGTCCAAAAGAAGCAGAAGCTAAAGTAGTTTCTACCGAATCAGCCAAAAACACTCCTTCGGCTTCAAATGAAGAGACCAAAAACAAAGAAACGCCTGTAAAATCAAGTACTGCTATTTCTCCCAAAATGGAGAACCCTTCAAAAAAAAAACCTTCGGAAAGTGAGCAAGAAAAGATTTCAGAAGTCAATGTTGAGGACGCCCTTGAAAATAAAAATTAAAGGAGTAAACTAACATTTCATACTAAAATGAGTTGCTACATCATTAGTAACTCATTTTTTATAGAAATTTTTGTGTAAAAAGTAGGTCATCTTTTTGATTTATATTAAGACCAATCTACACCAAACATGGAACACTACTTTACCTCTATTTACCCCTTCTTAGCCCAAACACTCGGCGATGGAGGTAATTATTATGCTGAAACTGATATCAAGTATATTATCGTAGAGCCTTGGAATGCTTTATCTTCTTTGTCTTTTTGGATACCCGTATTTTACTGGGCTTATCAGCTCAAAGGAAAATACCAAAAATATCCCTTTCTCACTTCTTGTATGCCTCTGCTTTTTTTAGGTGGATTAGGAAGTGCTTTGTTTCATGCTTTCAGAACTTCACAGTGGCTTTTGCTGATGGATGTATTGCCCATTCTGATACTTACTGCTGCTATAAGTTTTTATTTTTGGTATCAGGTGATTAGAAATTGGCTGTACGTAGCAATTCTTTTTATATTCTATGCAGCATTACAAAGCTGGCAATGGTATCAGCCTATGGGTGGACAGGCTACCAATGTGATGTATCTTGCGAGAGGTGTGATGATTTTCTTGCCTGCCGTTTTATTATTAAGGCAAATTGAGTTTCATTATGTCTGGGCATTAATAGGTGCAATGGCTTGGTTTTCTGCTGCCATCACCTTTAGGTATCTTGATTTTGAAGCATCTGCTTGGATGTATATGGGTTCACATTGGCTATGGCATATTTCTACTGCGTTTGGGGCACATTATCTTGCCTTGTTTCTTTATCAGTATGTTAATTGGCTAGAAAACAAAACAGCATTTTATCAAGATAAACTTAAGACTAAGAAAATACATTAGTATTTAGCTTGTACTTGGTAACATTATCAGTCTTTTGTTACTAATGAATGATAGTCAAAACTAACTCAATGAGTGTTAAAGAAGTAATTACAATAGAAAGTTAATCAACCAATACGCTGTAACTCAAGTAAGTTTTTGTCGTAAGGCTTAAATAAGTACTAAAAAGTTGTTTATATTCATTATCCATTTACAAGCAGGAAAATAGACGAATTATCTAAATTCATATTGATTTAGTATTTTTGAATATCAAATAATAAAGTGTATCAAAATAAATAGTGTGTTAATAAATAAAGTGTTTGAATAATGAAGAAGTTTTTATTTGCTCTTACTGTATTAGGTGGAATGATAATATGTAATTCTGCTGCTAGTTATGGAAAAAATCTTTCCGCTCTGATAGATACAACTGTCCTAAGTTTTTCTCAAAACGAAAAAAATGTGCAACTCATCAATGATTCTGAAACCATCTTAGTCCGAAAAGGAGAAATTCTCAAAATTGATTTAGGTGAAACAGGAGAACTCACTCAAGTCAGAGTTCACTCATCTTTGGGTCGCTTGATTAAGCTTTTTAGAGATGTAAACGAAAGCGTATCTATGCCCACTAAAGATTTACAACCAGGCATTTATATGGTCATTATCAAAAGATTAGAAAGCCGTGAGATTAAAAGAGTATTAATCACTGAAGCCGAATAAAGTATTTTAGAGTTAAGTGATGAGTTATAAAAGATGAGTGATGAGTTATTCTATTAAAATATTGATAATCAGTTTTTTATAGTAATATCAGAATGCAAACTAATCTTGACCATCTACTTATATCCTAATATTACCTCTCAAAATTTACCCCCTTACTTCTAAGGGGGCTTTTTATTAAACTGATTGCATGCTTTTATTGCTTTCAGAAGTCTTAATTCCTTTGATTAAATCTGCACCTTTTTCACCAATCATAATACTAGGGGCATTGGTATTACCAGAAACAACAGTAGGCATAATAGAGGCATCTACTACACGAAGTCCTTCTAAGCCATGCACAGATAAATTAGCATCTACCACAGCCATCTCATCATGCCCCATTTTACAAGTTCCCACAGGGTGATAAACAGTTTCTAGGGTTTTTCGGATGTGTTCTGCTATTTCCTCATCACTTCCTAATGTAGGAGGGAAGTGGATTTTTTTAAGATAAGGATTAAAAGCAGCCGTTTCAAATATTTTATAGGCTAATTTAGCTCCGTCTAAAAGTAACTGACGGTCGGCTTCTGAGGCTAGATAGTTAGGCTGAATCACAGGAGCCTCAAAGGGATGATTAGACCTCAAGCCTACATAACCACGACTTTCGGGCTTGAGTAATGTAGGTAGAATAGAATAACCGTCTGTATGAGGGTAAGAATCAGTATTATACAAATCTCCTTCATAACTACCCAAATGCACAGGAGCAAAGTGCAGCTGTAGGTTTGGGCGGTCAGCTTCCTTGTTGAGTTTTACAAAGGCATTGGCTTCGAGAGGGCTTGCCGTAAATGGTCCTTTTTTAAATAATAAAAATCGCCCTAGACCTTTCAGTTGATTAAAAGCAGTCAGGTGATGATTGGCAGTAACAGGTTGTGAGCATAGGCTACTAAAAAAACAAAATACATGATCTTGTAGGTTTTTGCCTACTCCTGGCAGATGATGCTGGACTTCTATCCCTTTTTGTTTGAGTTCTTCGGCATTGCCTATACCCGAAAGCATTAAGATTTGAGGAGAGCCAAAAGAACCAGCTGAAAGAATTACTTCTTTATTGGCAAGAGCTTTCTGTGTTTCATCTTGTGTTTTACCTTTGTAAAATTCTACTCCAATGGCTTTTTTACCTTCTAAAAGGACTCTTTTGGTGTGTGCATGAGTGATGACAGTAAGGTTGGGACGCTTCATAACAGGTTTAAGAAAAGCAGAAGCTGCACTCCATCTTTTTCCATTTTTGATAGTAAACTGAAATGCTCCTGCACCCTCTTGAGTAGGTCCATTAAAATCATGGTTTTCAGGGATACCTACTTCTTGGCAAGCACGAGTAAAAGCATCTGCCAAAGGTGATTTATGTTGTTTGGCAAAAGTAACATTCAATGGGCCTTGTTGTCCGTGATAAGCCCCTTGAATCTGCTCATTGTATTCTGATTTGATAAAGTAGGGTAAGACATCTTCATAGCCCCAGCCAGTGTTACCCATTTTAAGCCAATCATTATAGTCTTCGGCATTGCCACGGATATATGCCATGGCATTGGTAGAGCTACAACCTCCAAGAGTCTTACCACGTGGCTGAAACATCCTCCTCTGATTGACGTGTTCTTGTGGCTCTGTATGGAAAGCCCAATCTACTTCTGAGTTATTTAGTTTGGAATAGGCTGCTGGGATGTGTATTTCCATTTTAGAGTCTTTGCCTCCTGCCTCTAATAGCAGTACAGTTACTTTCGGGTTTTCACTCAGGCGGTTAGCTAGCACACAGCCTGCTGAGCCTGCTCCGACGATGATATAATCAAAATTCATAATTAAGCAATATTTAAGGAATTGATAAATAGTAAAAGACTTATTTTTTATTGAACAAATCTAAGAAAACAAAGCCGATTTACAAAATCTTTTGTTTATTTATTGACCAAATAAAAAATAAGTCTTTCTTGCTTAATCCTTCAATTTATTCTACAATAGAAAGCTTAATCACATTGGTTCTATTCTTTTTATTGATAGGCATACTAGCAAGGTGTATTATTCGCTCACCTTTCTCAATTAGCCCTTTATCTTTTAAGATTTTTTGTACATCTTCAAAAGTCTGATCAGTAGATTCAAATTTATCATAATAAAAGGCTCTAATTCCCCAAACCAAACTCAGCTGATTCACGAGTTGCTTATTAGAAGTAAAGATATAAATATTAGCACTTGGGCGGTGACTCGCTGCACGAAAAGCGGTATAACCAGAGCTAGTCATTCCTAAAATAGCCGTGGCATCTATATTTTCTACTAAACGGCTGGCAGCGGCTATTACACTGTCATTATAAAAAGTAGGTGATTTTGGGTCTGCTTGTTGGTTTTTATGGTAGATGTTATCTGCTTTAGTTTCAGCTATCCTAATGGTTTTGGTCATCTCCTCTATAACCATACGAGGATATTTACCTACAGCAGTTTCAGCACTAAGCATCAGCGTATCAGCACCATCAAGGACGGCATTGGCAATATCATTGGTCTCAGCACGAGTAACCGGGCCGTTGTAACAGCGACAGCCAAGCCCTAAGCGACACAGAGATGTGTTTGTTATGGACAGATGGTCTGCAGATGAAGCCGTAGTAGGCGTAAAGCCGATAGCCGATGAAGGTGTGGTGACACACCTGAGGGTAA
>JBBRUH010000330.1:0-6646 GCA_038248005.1 Cytophagales bacterium
AAATCTTTAATAAAAGACTCATTAATCTTTCGAATATCTATCTGAAGCTCTACTCCTTGGCAGTGTTTATCCTGCATTGCCTCAAAATCTTCTACATCTTCTACATCTATGCTGTATTTCTCAGGGTCACGGTAGTCTTGCTTGACTTTACCTTTGATAATCACCAATTGATTGACCTCTAACAGACTGCTAAACTGTTCGTGGCTTTTATTAAAAAGAGGAATTTCCAGAGAGCTTTTGAAATCTTCTAATATAATGATACTAAACATACTTCCACCCTTGGTTTGTCTGATAGTTTTGCTCGTAACAATACCTGCCACCCTTACCTCTTGCCTGTTAAAAGTAGCCAAGCCATCCAAAGCACAAATCTTCATCTGTCGCATAGCCGCACGGTACTGCTCAAGAGGATGCCCTGATACATAAAAACCGACTACAGCTTTTTCGTGGTTGAGTTTTTCTAGCCTTGACCAAGCGAAGCCTTCTGGAACAGGAGGAGTAGCAATTTCCAACGCTGTATTTCCTCCAAAAAGAGAAACAGAGCTACTTTCATTTTCTTTTTGATAGGCATTGCCATATTTTAATATCTTCTCAATGAAGTAATTATGATCATCACTTTGTGCAAAATACAAAGCCCTATCTATCCCGAAGCCATCAAAAGCTCCTGCATAGGCTAGACTTTCAAATGATTTTTTATTGACCGTTCGGAGGTCTATTCGCCTAGCAAAATCAAAAATATCTTTAAAATGATTTTTTTTCTCACGTTCTTGGATGATAGCACTAATAGCAGCATCACCTGTTCCTTTGATGGCGGCCATCCCAAAGCGAATTTGTCCTTGGGCATTTACTGTAAAAGATGATCTTGATTCATTGACATCTGGACCCAGTACTGTAACTGCCTGTCGCTGACATTCATCAATAAAGAAAGTTACTTTATCGATATTGTTCATGTTGTGGGTCAGCACCGATGCCATATATTCGGCAGGATAATTTGCCTTAAGATAGGCAGTTTGATACGCTACCACAGAATAGGCTGCTGAGTGAGAACGGTTAAAACCATACTCGGCAAACTTTGCCATGACATCAAAAATATCATTGGCTTTTTCAGAAGGAATATCATTTTTTTCTTTTGCTCCTTGCACAAAGATTTCTCTTTGTTTGTCCATTTCAGAGGCTTTCTTTTTACCCATGGCTCGGCGAAGAATATCTGCACCACCAAGGGTGTAACCTGCCAAGATTTGAGCAGTTTGCATAATTTGCTCCTGATAAACCATAATCCCAAAGGTATTCTTAAGGATAGGCTCTAACAAAGGATGTGGATACTCTACGGTTTCCCTTCCGTGCTTTCTATCTATATAAAGAGGAATAAACTGCAATGGCCCTGGTCGGTAGAGGGCATTCATTGCAATCAAATCTTCTATATTATTGGGTTTGAGCTTGCGTAGATACATCTGCATCCCTTCCGACTCAAACTGGAATGTGCCTATAGTGTCTCCTTTTTGGTACAGTTCAAAGGTCTTTTCATCTTCTAAAGGAATGTTGTCAAGGTCTATTTTGACATTGTGATTTTTCTCTATCAGTTTGAGGGCATCTTTGAGAATGGTGAGCGTTTTAAGTCCCAAAAAGTCCATTTTGAGCATTCCTGCATCTTCTACTACTTTGCCATCAAACTGGGTTACGAGTAAGTCGGCATCTTTGGAAGTACAGACAGGGATGTACTGCGTAATGTCATCGGGAGCAATAATTACTCCTGCAGCGTGGATTCCTGTATTACGAACAGAACCTTCTAAAATATGGGCTTCTCTCAGTACCCTTGAATGAGGGCTATCTCCATTTAAGATTTCACGCAACTCAGCTACTTCTGCAAAGGCATCTTTGAGTTTGGTACCAGGCTTATCGGGTACATATTTGGCAAGTTGGTTAGATTGGTCTATGGGCAATTCTTGCACACGAGCCACATCTTTGATAGACATTTTGGCTGCCATCGTACCATAAGTAATAATTTGAGCTACTTGGTTTTTACCATATTTTTCTACTACATAATTGATAGCAGATTGCCGCCCTTCATCATCAAAATCAATATCAATATCGGGCATACTCACACGCTCAGGATTCAAGAATCGCTCAAAAAGCAAGGCATATTTAATGGGGTCAATATTGGTAATGCCTACACAATAGGCTACTGCCGAACCTGCTGCCGAACCTCTTCCTGGGCCTACGAAAACGCCCATTTCTTTGGCTGCATTGATGAAATCCTGCACAATCAAGAAGTAACCTGGGAAGCCCATATCTTTGATAATCCCTAGCTCACGGTCTAGGCGTTCTTGTACTTCTTCGGTGATTTCACCATATTTTATTTTTGCCCCTTCATAGCTGAGGTATCTTAAGTAATCATCTTGGTCTGTAAACTCTTCGGGAATTGTATAATTAGGCATTAAAATATCCCTTCTGAGCTTGATAGGAGAGCATTTATCTACTATTTCTTGAATATTCTCTAAAGCTACTGGAATATCAGAGAAGAGTTCGTTCATCTCTTGAGGAGCTTTGAAATAATAATCTTCATTGGGCATCCCGAATCGTGTGCCTCTACCTCGCCCTACGGGCGTAGATTTTTTCTCACCATCTTTGACACAAAGCAAGGTATCATGGGCATCTGCATCTGTATTTTGGAGATAATAAGAGTTATGTGCTGCAATAGGTTTGACATTGTATTTGGCAGCAAAACGAAGCAAAACTTCATTGACACGCTCCTCTTCTTCGAGTCCGTGTCTTTGCAATTCCACATAAAAATCATCACCAAAAGTTTCTACCCACCACTTGAAAGCCTCTTCTGCTTCGTGTTCCCCTCTATTGAGGATAAGGCTTGGAATTTCTCCACTCAGACTGCCTGTCAATGCAATTAAACCTTCGGAATATTCTTTGATAAGGGCTTTATCTACACGAGGATAGCCTGAGTAATAGCCCTCAATATAACCTAAAGAACATAATTTAGATAAGCGATGATAGGCTGCTTGGTCTTTAGCAAGCAATACTTGTGTGAAACGGCGATCGGGTTCGTTTTTGGTGAATTTAAGTTTAAGGTGTTCTTCGGCTACATATAATTCACAGCCCATAATGATTTTCATATCGGCATATCCTCCTTCTGCAACTGCATTAAAGGCTACATGCATATTGCCATGGTCAGTGATGGCAAGGGCAGACATCCCCATTTCTTTGGCTTTTGCGATGAGGTTCTTGACATTGGAAGTACTCTGCAAAATAGAAAACTGTGTATGTGTATGTAGATGTGTAAAAGGAATGGCTTGATCTAGTTTCCCTCTAAATTGCTCAGGGATTTCTATTCCTTTTTGGGTACTTCTTCTTGAAAAATTAGCCTCATCTAATTTTGGAGCTTCGTATTTGATTTGGCTAACAGGAACATCTCCGAATGGAGGGACTATTTTCTGGGTAATCAAGCCAAAGAAAGAGCGAGCAGTAGCGGCTACATCATAGGCAGCATCATGGGCATCTCCGAAGCCTTCTCCAAATAATTTTTTGTGTAATTCTGTGAGGGTAGGCCATTTGAATTTACCTCCTCTTCCTCCAGGTAACTGACAGAAAGCAGCAGCCTCTTCGCTTTTGGTATCAAAGGCCGTTTTTTCCCAAAGGGCTGTTTCTACTCTTGTCCTTAAAAACTCTGCCCCTGTTACCTTGAGGTCAAATTCTATGTTATGCCCTATCAGTATGTCAGATTTGGCGACATCGGCAGTAAATAGCTTTAATATACCTGCTAAAGGCTTTCCTTCTTCCTCAGCGATTTGGGTAGAGATACCATGTATTTTTTCGGCATTGAAGGGAATCGTAAAACCATCAGGCTTGATGATGTGATTCTCAGCAGTGAGTAATTTCCCCTCTGCATCGTGGCACTGCCAAGCAATCTGCACAAGACGAGGCCAGTTGTCTAAGTCAGTATGTGGCGCATTGAAGTTTTTGGGAAATCCCGTGGTTTCGGTATCAAATATTAAGTACATAGATGATGATTTTTTATGCCTTGAGTTTTTTAGATTTTAGTATTCAAATCTAAGAAATAAAAGCTGAATTTTGATAAATAAATTGTGTTTTATGTGCCAAATATTAGAAATAAAATAATTATAAAAATTACTGGAAGAATGAATAAAGCCCAAAAAAACATTTCATTTTTTTTTCTCTTTCCAATTCAGCAGCAGATTTTATTTTTACGGTTTTCTTAGTTTCCTTTCCAATTTTTACGCCCATCGTATCTTCTATTTGCTTTTGTTGTAGGGAGTAGAGGTATTGTTGCTGTAAAAAATCAATGAGTTTATCAAAGGAATTGATTTCTCCATTGTATCGGTTTTCATTTACAAAGAGTGCGTATTCTTCTTTACTGTCTATTTTTAGGGCGATGATGTTAGGGTCAAAGAAGCTATGCTTGAAGAGATAACATCCCTCTTGAGTATCTATCAACAGAGATTTATTGCCGAGATATTCCCATTTGACTTTTTCCACTTCTCCATTTTTAGAGACCAGTAAATCTCCTGAAGGTCTGAATATATAGATAGTTCTGGTTTGCTCTATTTCGTCTATCAGCACCTGATGTTGGTCAGTGAGCAAAGTCAGGTTATCTAATTTTTGGCTGTATCGCTGTATTTTAGGGATAATATCTGCAAAGTAGGTTTTCATTTTTGGGAGCAAGTTTAAAGGAGCATAGTTATCTATATCTGATGATATTGCATTGTGAATGCACACAAACAAACATACTAATTTTCAATGAAACTATAAAGATATGAAATAAAAATATACATCAATAGCTAGAAAAAATCTTAGTTTTACCCCAGCCCTCCACCCACCTTCTTCTTAGTGGGAAGGGGAGCAAGATTTTGATAATCAGGTGTTTAAGGCCTTTCTCCTGAGGGAAAGGATTTAGAATAAGGGTGTCTTTGATAGACGGGATATTTTTTCAAAAAATATCCCGTCTTATTCACATCACTCACTTATAAAATTTCACATTTTCCTTTCTCGAAATCTCCTTGTATTTTTTTAAATTTCACATCCTTTACTATTTTTCCATCTTTGTATTTAACACTTACTTTCGAGTTTCTATTATATTCTTTAGAGGCTCTTTTAGGCTGAGTAATGTCTGAAAAATCTATGTCATCCCATTCTTCACTTTCTTCAAAATGCTTTTTCTGAATTTCTTGAGGCTTTTCTGGGTTGTCAAAATTAACATCACTCAAAAGTTTCTCCATCGTATCAAGTCTTTTCTTTGAATCAACATCTTCCAAAATTGCTTCTATCTGTTTTTTGAAATCCTCATGACCTGGCCCATTTACATACCCCATAGTTTTCTCAAATCCATTACCATCTTTTATCTCAAAAATCTCAAAAATACTTATATCCTCCTGACACATAGCGAATATTAGGATAATTCGTACAATATTGTTTGTATTTCGCCTGAAGCTGTTTAGTATTGCCAATCTGTAATAGGTTATTTCGCATCACATAAAACTGTTTTACCAATTCTCCATAGCCTTTACCTTCCTCTGAGCGACTTGTGATATAAGTATTTTTATATTTTGCTTCTACTTGTTTGCAATGCTCCAAATAACGAAAAAAGTTTATTAGATTAAATACCAATGCCAACTCATCATTGGTCAGAATGGTCTTCTGCATTTCTCTGATGTGGGATTCCATCACATCAAATGCTTCTATGTAAGCTTCTTTAAATTCAGCAGCACGCTTTCCGTTGAATCCCATGGCAAGCATTGTAAACCCTTGTCTTGTAATTTCATACATTGGAAGTTCTTTATTTTGGCTTGAAATATAAGAGGATAATCGAAAGTTCGATTGTCTAAATTTATCAGAACATTCTAATTTCTGAATGCTTTCTAAAACATGGGTATGTTTTTTCTCAAACGCCTCCGCCACCTTAAGAGAAGTAGTTAAGGCTTTTTCTTCTTGAAGAATCACCAATTTTTCCATTTTTTGAGTGTTTTAAAGTGAAATGATTTTTTGGTTCGTAGAATACGGACTACAGATTTAGATTAAATAATATAAGACTAACTTGTGCAAGCCACTTGGCTTGCACTCTTCACTAAGCGTTTTATGTTGTCAATGCTTTCATTGGGCTGAGTGGGCTTGCACTGCTATAAAGATATTCATAATCTTCATTTACAAAGCCAGCTTTTATAGGATTTTGATGGATATAATCATTTTTTTGGTCTATCATTTCATTGGTGCTTTATAAAATAGGATGATTTTCATTCTGCCAAAACTGATGATTCAAGTTGAGAGGATTTTCTTTACCTGCTTGCATGAATATCTTTAGCATCCATTCTTTACGACTTTCGTGAGGGTTTTCTGCCATCATCTTGAATAACTCTTTGGAAGTGTAACTTTTAAAATCTCTCAGTATATTAGATAATGGCTGTGTGCTATCAAATACAACTAAATGTAAATGATTGGTCATGATTACATAAGCATAAATCTCTAATCCTTTCTGTTTTTGGCAGTGTTGTAAGCATTTTACAACAAAGTCTTTGTATTCTACTCTTGTGAATACATTTACCCACTTGACCACAGTGAGCGTAATAAAATTGCAATGTCCTGAATGTGTAGTTCTTCTCATCGATTATATTTTAAACATTACCTT
>JBBRUH010000331.1:0-6637 GCA_038248005.1 Cytophagales bacterium
TAATTTATATCACCCAAAACCAAAAATTTATATACAATGGAAAATACCCAAATAACAGCACAACTTGTTTCTGAAAATTCAGACTTTCTGCTACTTTATGATGGTACACTCTGCAATCCGAACGGAGATCCCGACCAAGAAAATAAGCCTCGTATGGATTATGATACTGATACAAACCTTGTTACAGATACTCGTGTGAAACGCTATATCCGTGATTTCTTGAAAGCTGAAGGCAATGAAATATTTGTGGATATGGAAGGAAATAGTAAGGTAAGTCCTGATTCAAAGCTCAAAGCTGTCATCAATCGTTATTTGAGTGATGAGGAGTTTAAAGCAACCTTGTTTACTGGATTTCCAGAGTTAGAAAAAACTTTTGACAGCATTGTAAAGGCCAAAAAAGAAACGGAAAGTATATTCAAAGCATTACAAGATAAGAAAAATCTTGAACTGAATATTTTTATCTTGGAATATTTGGTAAAAAACCAATTCATAGATATCAGAATGTTTGGAAGTGCTTTTGCAGTAGGTGGTTTTACTAAGGCTTACACTGGGGCTATCCAATTAAATTGGGGTTACTCACTCCATAAAGTTGAGTTGGTAGATTCCGCTACCATTGTAACAACTATGAATGATGGCAGTAGCACTTTTGGTAAAGATTATAGGGTTTATTACAGTCTGTTGGCTTTCAATGGCTCTATCAATAAATACACAGCCAAATACAATGGTTTGACAGAAGCAGACAGAAAAAACTTCAGAGAAGCTATTTGGAATAGTATTTCTGCCCAACCTACTCGCTCTAAGATGAATCAATACCCACAACTGTACCTAGAGATTGTCTATAATGATGGTTATTCTAATGGGCATTTTGGAGATTTGAGAAGATACCTCAAAACAAGCCCCAAAGAAAATGTAAGAAGTATAGATGATGTAAACTTAGATGTGAGTGCTCTGCAAACGCTCATCAGCGGCAATTTAGGAGAGGGTAAAGCCATTAAGAAAGTAATGGTAAAGGGAAAATACGAACTTCAAACCAATGAAAAAGCATAATGGAGATAATTCAATTTGATATAGAAGGGAAATTTGCACACTTTCGGAAGTACTATGCCAATAATACTGCTATGAGCTTTAGCATTCCGCCAAGAACTACCCTAATGGGTATCTTGGCGGGTATCTTAGGGCTACCCAAAGACAGCTATTATGAGGCTTTAGCGTCTGAAAATATCAGAATAGGAGTTGCTGTAAAAAGTCCTATCAAGAAAACTTTTCATCGCCTGAACCTTTTGAGCATTAAGAGTAAAGGTGATGTCAAGAAATCTTTTGACTCTGATTTTAGAGGTTCGAATGGCAGAATCCAAACTCCTTTTGAAATTATTAGTGGGCAAAACATTCAACAGGATATGATTATCTACAGAATATTCGTAGGCTATTTTGATTCTGGTAAACCAATGTTTGAAGATTTGAAAAATAACTTACTGAACCATCAAACCCACTTTCAGACTACTTTGGGCATTGCTCAGTTTTTAGCAAGCATCAAGAATTGTCAACTTATACAGCATTCAGATATGCAAAAAAGTGAAAATGAATGGATAAGTTTTAACTCGGCAGTTATTTCTGAGAGCGTTTCAGAGCTTAATTTTAAAGATACAAGCTTGCAATATTTTTTAGAAGAAGAACTACTGCCTGCTGATTTTAAGGCGAACTATGATAGAGAACTCAGTAAAATGAACCGAATACTTTTTACAAGCAATAATATACCTTTGAAAGTAAGATTTAACGGTACATATTATAGAATTGAAACAGAAGGGGAGATTCAAAATATCCAATTTCTAGAATGAAACAAATTTATTCACATACTAAAGACGGCAAAGGGTCAAAACTCCTTAAAGTGCATACAGAGGGGGTAAAGAATAAGGCGTTAGCAAGGCTCTCACATCTTGTTCATTTCAAATTACCTTCTGATGAAATCAAAAAGCTATTGGAAGAGGTCTGTAATTACCATGATTTGGGTAAATACACAGATTATTTTCAAGATTATCTTTTGAAGAACGGGGAAGTAAACCCTACACTCAAGCAACATGCTCGAATTGGTTCATTTGCATTATTTGAAAAATATACCCAAAAAAATATTGAGCTTGCTTTTTGGGCATATTATCTGATAGTAAATCATCATAAAAACCTATCAGATATTACTCAAACTGAATTTGCTAACCAAGATGATACTAAACGTCTTGACTTTGTGGAGTACATTTTTCCAAAACAAAAAGCATCTCTTTTAGAAAATATTAAGCAAATTGAAATGGAGTTGAGTGAACAAAACTTAGAGGCATATCTTAATGTTCCTAAGGATAAATTAATTAGGAGTCAAGTTAGGTTATTTGCTCAAAAACAGCCAAACATCCAAAATTACTACCTTATCAATTACTTATTTTCGCTACTGATAGAGGCAGATAAATTAGATGCTTCTGAAACAGAGGTGTATGATAGAAAAGCTATTCCTAGTGATTTGGTAGATAGAAAGTACCCTCTTTTAGAAAATAAAACGATAGACTTTAATACTTGTACGCAAAATGAATTAAGAACTTTTGTGAGGCAGGAGGTAATTGCTAGGTTAGACGAGCCTGATTTTCTAGATAAAAGAGTCTTTACCCTTACTGCACCTACGGGCATAGGCAAGACACTTACAGCCCTAGATTTTGCTTTAAAACTAAGGGAAAAGATTCGCCAATCAGAAAATAGAGAAGCTCAGATTATTTATGGATTGCCTTTTATCAATATCATCGAGCAATCTATTGCGGTCTATCACGACATCTTAGAACCTAGCCCTGAAGTGCAGCTACTGGCACATTATCAGTATGCTGATGCACTTGAGCAGATCAAAAATGAAGATGAAGAAAAAAATAAAGGCTATAACCAAGCCTTGATGTCTTTGGATACTTGGCAGGCAGATATTGTGATTACTTCTTTTGTGCAGTTATTACAGACTTTGATAGGAAATCGTAACAAGATGCTCAAGAAATTTAATCATTTCGCAGGAAGTATTATTATTTTAGATGAAGTGCAGACGATTCGTCTAGGTTTACAACCTTTGATTGGAGCAAGTCTGTATTATTTAGCGAAGTTTTTAGATACTCGTATTTTGCTGATGACTGCCACCAAACCTAAAATCTATGAACTAGCAGAAAAAGAAATCACTGCCAAACTAGGTGAACAAATACAGGCAACTGAACTTTTACAATCTTATGAGCAGGTATTTTCCTATTTTAAACGGACTAAGATTGTACCTCAATTAGACTTACTGGCAGATGAAAATGAATTTCTGGCTTTTTTTTCAGAAAAATGGCAAACTCAAAAATCTGCATTAATTGTATGTAATCTTGTCAAACGCTCAGTAGATGTTTTTTCGAAGATTCAGGCTTATCTCTCAGAAAACAGCTTCAATAATCCTATCTATTATCTTTCTACCAATATTGTTTCCGCCAAACGACTTGATATTATCAAAGATATTAAAACAGATATTGAGGCTGGTAAGTCTCCTATTTTGGTAGCTACACAAGTAGTAGAGGCTGGAGTAGATTTAGATTTTGATATGGGTTTTAGAGATTTATCACCTATTGACTCTATAGTGCAAGTGGCTGGTAGAATCAATAGAAATAATCATCCCAAAAAACAACATGCCCCTTTGTATGTGATTAATTTTGATGATTGTCATAAGATTTATGATAAAGTTACTGAACAACAAGCTAAAAAGGCTTTGGCGAATGGAGAGATTTTGGAAGAAAATTACCTCACCATGATTGATGCCTATTTTAATAATATCACAGACCATAGTTCTTTTGAATCCTCTCGTAAATTTTTTGAATCTATGCAGACCCTACGTTATGATGGTGATAAAAAGGATTATCCAGTGTCATATTTCAAGATTATAGACGAAAAAGGTTATGCTATTTCTGTATTTGTAGAGATTGATGATAGAGCTACTGAGTGTAGAGAGATGTTTGGTAAGTTAATTAGAAAGGAAATTTCTAGGCAAGATTTTGAAAAATATAAGAAAGACTTTAATCAGAGAATCATTGCAGTGCCTAAATACTTAGAAAAAATAAAAGAATTGGAAAATGAAAAATCTTGGCTAATCACAGATAGTATTCTTTGGGTTAAAAAAGAAGAACTTAATGAGTATTATGATTTAGTAACAGGCTTTAATCGGGATAAAGAAGATAACAACATAACCATAATGCTATAACCCCAATGCAAAAACTCTCTACCACCACCATACAGTTTTCGGAGATACGCTTAGAGACTCGGGCGGCTCATCAGTTAAGAGGATATTTTGGAAGGCTTTTTCAAGATCACTCTAATCTTTTGCACAATCACTATGATGAGCAGATACTGGCTTATAGATACCCTCTTGTGCAGTATAAGGTCATAGACCATATTCCTACTCTAGTGGGGATAGGTGAAGGGGCTAGTCTGCTTGTGGAGCTATTCTTAAAAATCAAAGAACTTAGGCTAGCAGATAAGGTGTATCCTATTTTGAGTAAACATATCTCTGCCCAACAGCAAGACATCGGGCTTTCGGATGATTTGCATGCCTATCAGTTCAAGACACTCTGGATGGGGCTGAATCAAAGTAATCATGCTCGCTATCAGACCCTAGCAGAAGAGGATAAACAGCCTTTTCTTAAGAAAATACTCACTGCTAATATCCTTGCTTTTTATAAGGGCTGTGGGCTGTATCTACAGCCTGAGCAAAGAATCATGATGCACCTACAGACCAAAGAAAAAATAACTAAGTTCAAAAATAAAACGATGATGGCTTTTGAGGGGAGTTTTACGAGTAATGCTCATTTGCCTGACTTGATAGGCTTAGGTAAATCTACGGCTCGAGGCTATGGAACGATAACATATACAATATAACATATACAATATGCAATATAACATATACAATATACAATATACAATATGCAATATGTAATATGCAATATAACATATACAATATGCAATATGCAATATGCAATATGTAATATGCAATATGAAATATGCAATATGAAATATACAATATGACATATACAATATGAAATATGCAATATGCAATATGCAATATAACATATACAATATGCAATATGAAATATACAATATGAAAAGATATGGAATTAATCATTAATACTTATGGCTCATATCTTCATATCAAGGATGATATGTTTGAGATAAGAACTAAGAAAGACAAGCAATCTGAGCCTCAGATACACTATTTTGCGGCTCATAAAATAAAGACGATTATGCTTTCTATGGGTACTGCACTGAGTGCGAATGCGGTGCGACTTGCTATGAAAAATAATATTGATATTGTTTTCTTGGAAGGTGATGGAAACCCTATCGGCAGGGTTTGGCATAGCAAACTGGGCAGTACTACCAAAATCAGGAAGCAACAACTGGTGGCTAGTCTGGGAACTGAAGGGGTAAAGGCTATCAAAGAATGGATAGACACGAAAATGCAAAATCAAAAGGATTTTATTCAAGATTTGCTCAAGCATCGCCCACAGAATGAGGAATATCTAAAGGATAAAAAAACAAGAATAGAGGCATTACAGATTTCTGTGCAGTCTTTAGAAGGCAAAGAAACAAGCCAAATTGCTGATACGCTCAGAGGATTAGAAGGTACAGCAGGAAGGCTTTATTTTGAGACATTGAATTATGTGATGCCCAAAGAATATAAATTTGGGGGGAGAAGTAGCCGACCTGCACAAGATGCTTTTAATGCTTTTTTAAATTATGCCCATGGGATTCTGTATTCAAAGGTAGAAAAAAGTCTTATCATCGCAGGACTTGACCCTTATGTAGGGTTTTTGCACCGTGATGATTACAATCAATTAAGTTTTGTATTTGATTTTATTGAGCCTTTCCGAGCTTTTGCCGATAAAGTAGTGTTTAGACTTTTCTCTGGTAAAAAGGTAAATAAGGCTCATACTGACCTCATCACCAATGGTGTATCTCTTAATAAAGAGGGTAAAGCACTTTTGGTACAGGCATTTTCTGAGTATATGGATAATGATGCAATTAGATACAAGGGAAGAAATCAAAGTAGAAGTAATATTATACAGTTTGAGGCACATGCTTATGCTCAATATCTTTTGGGTATATAACATATTTCATATTTCATATTTCATATAGAATATGCAATATAGAATATAGAATATGGAATATAGAATATAGAATATAGAATATGGAATATAGAATATAGGATATGGAATATAGGATATGTAATATAAAATATGTAATATGATTATCTGGGTGTTATACGATATAGAAAATGACAGGGCTAGAACAAAAGTAGCTAAATTCTGCAAGCAAGCTGGCTTGTATCGGGTGCAGTATTCTTGTTTTTTAGGGACATTAGACGGAAGCCAAAAAGATACCTTGAGCCTACAAATAGAAGAGATAATAGATGTAGAAAAAGATAAGGTTTATATTTTCCCTATGAATAAATCTGAACTTCAGCAAAGTGATTTGCTAGGGCAGGCTTTTGATAAAAAACTAATCTCTGATGAGATAAAGATGCTTTTCATTTAATCATATATCATATGAAATATACAATATAAGATATAAGATATAACATATATAATATGGAATATAACATATA
>JBBRUH010000332.1:0-6624 GCA_038248005.1 Cytophagales bacterium
GGATTGGAGGATTAACAGGATTTTTTGAGCGTACAAAGAAATCCTAGAATCCTAAAATCAAGGAAATCCTAATGCTGACAAAAAAGATGGATAAGCCCCCCCACTAGTTTAAGCAACTTGACCCAAAATAGCAAACTCTAGAATCATTTAAGCTAGAAAATAAATTTTTTGATATAAATGGTTGTATGATTCAGAAACATGTGCTCATAGCGAGATGCATCTGAACAGTTTGCTGTTGTGGATTTATTTATATCTGCAACCTCTGATTAGACGGAGACCAGGAAAGTCTAAAGGGAGGAAGTCTAGATAAATCAATAGAATTGTTAGTTCTTAATTTGAGAATCTTAAAACGATAAGCTTTGTTGTCTGATAGGAGATTTTTTCGTAAGCAATTCCCTATATTTTCTATGTACCTATGTGGTTATAAAAAAAGATAAAGTGTTGGTAATCAAATCATAAAGCCAACAACCTATTGGCAATTATGAGTAATAAAAGAATAGACTTGAGTTTTCATGAATCTTTATCATCTTCTAAATTTAATAAATATTCAATAAGGTTTACATCTGTTGGTATATCTAGTTGTTTTCTAAGCCTATAGCGGTTAATCTCTACGCCACGGAGGGATATGCCCATAAGAGGAGCAATTTCTTTGCTGCTCAAGTTTATACGCAAGTAAGCACAAAGGCGAAGATAATGTGGACTCAGGTTAGGAAACTTCTTTTTTAAAATATTTAAAAAATCTCCGTGTACACTATTAAAATGTCTAAAAAAATTATTCCATTCTTCATCTAGCTTTTGTTCTTCAGACAATGTTTTTAATAATTGCTTTAATTCAGTAGTATCATCTCCTATTTTAGTGTTTTTCTGAAGCTGTTGTAGTTCCTTTTTTAGCCTTAAAAACAATTCTTTTTTCTGTACCAAGTTCATAGTGGCATTGGCTAACTCAGTATTTTTATGTTTTATTTCAGCATCTAGTTTTTCATTTCGCAAAAAGATGGTTTCTTTTTCTGATTCTGCCAGCTCAAGCCGATGCTGATAAGCTGTTTGCCTTTGTTCTTCTTCAAATTTGTGTAGGTCAGCTAGTCGTTTTGTTTCCTGTTTTTTTCTTTGCCTTCTTGCCTGGTATTTTGAGGTAGCAAATAGAAAACCCACAAACAGTAAAAAATAAAGCATATAAGCCCAAATAGTTTGATACCACGGAGGTTTGATTGAGAAAGTAAACTGATAGACAGAAGATTCGTGCGAAGGGTCTTTTCTTGCTTTCACTTTAAATGTATAAGTCCCAGGAGGTAGGTTAGTATATTCTTTTTCGGTGTTGTTGTTCCAGTTGCTCCAGTCCAAATCAAAGCCCTCTAAATAGTAACTATACTCTATCCCACCAGATTGACTGTAAATAGAAGCCGTATAAGAAAATAATAGCGAATTAAGTTGGTAAGGAATAGTTATTTTTGCATCTCTTTTCTTGTTGAACACATATCCGCCAAAAAGTACGCTATCAATAGCACCAGAAGTTTTTACTTCTGAAACATATACTGAGAACGGTTTTATGTTTTCTAAGTATTTTTCATAATTGAGATGATAAAATCCAGGGTCTCCACCTATTAAAATATTACGACTATTATAGGGGAAAATATTTTCAAAACCACTGACAATTTTATTTTTTAGCTCTGGTATATAATTTATAATTGGTTTTCCAGAATTAAAATCTACTACACCAAGCATTTTATTCTCCACAAACCAAATATTACCATTTTCATCTTCTTTCAGGTATCGAATCGGTTTTTCCCTAAAGATTTCTGAGTATATTTTAGATTTTAAGATGGTATCTGCTGCCAAATTGTACTCATATATACCTTGAGGAGTAGCAAAAACAATTTTTCCTTTTATTTTAAATACGTGGTTGTCTAGGTCAGCAGGCAAGCCTTCTTTTTGTGAAAACAATCTTATAGATTTATCAGGGAGGGTAATTCTATAAACGCCTCGATAAGGGTGCGATACCCAGATACTGTTTCCATCTGTTTCTATATAACGGCTAGATTCTGTAAATTTTTCCAAAGAACCCATATCTGTAAAGTTTTCCTTGTCCATTTCAAAAAAATGAACACCTAGGTAGTTGCCAGCAATTATTCCAAATGTTGGTGTTTGCTGTATTGGATTGCAAGCCCAATAACCCGTAGATTGTATGATAGGGTTTGCTTGTTTGTTCTGAATGACGAATAAGCCATCATCTCTTCCAGCCAAGAGTTGATTATTGATAAGTGACAGACTCCAAGTTAGCCCATTAATAATTGTTTTAGGTTCTTGTGCTATGGCACTTAGGTCGATGCCTGTTTGGAAAGGAAGCCACAGCAGACCAGTGGAGAGTGAAAAATATAAATCATTGTCTAACACTTTCACATCATAGCCCACTCCATTATTAAATACTGGTGGATTTATAAGCTTAATCGCATTGTCATAGCTACTAAAAAAAGCCAATCCATTGTCTAATCCTGTCCAAATATTATTGTAGGTGTCTCTAAATAGGCAACGCACAGTGTTATTAGGCATGCCGTTTTTAGTAGAAATATTTTCAAGCAGAAGACCCTGCTGTGATATCCGATATACACCACTGAAGTAAGTACCCAAAAGGAAGTCACCATCATCTAACACAGACAAAGAAGTAAAGTGTTGTTTAGCATTGATTTCGGCAGCATTAAGGCTAAAAGGCATTAATTTATTTTGCGTAAGTAGATAAAGTCCGTTAGCCATTGTGCTGAGCAGACTGACACCTTTTTGATAGTTCACCAAGTCTGTTATCAAAAAATTAGAGGGCAATGAATCCTTCGATATAAAAGACTGCCATTGATTATTTTGATAGATGAGTAAGCCTAACTGCCTATCATGTGCTAATATTTGCCCTTGATGCTTATGTAAAGAAAGCCAAGCAGAATTTGCTGGATAAACCGTAAATTTTCCACCACTAAGTTTGAAAATCTTAGCATCTGTTCTAAAAAAAATATCATTGCCTTTTACCTCAAGTTGCCATACATCTGTAAATCGTCTGTCTTGAACTGGTAATAAATGCCTCAAAGAAGTAAATTGAAGTCTGCCTACTTTATCAGAAGTAAAATATCCTAGTTCATCTTGTGCTCCTGCATATAATTTTCCTCCTGGCCCGAAGCCAATAGACCGTAGTATAGTCTTATTTGGCACTGGATATAACTGCCAATTAGTACCATTATAAATCAGTAAGCCTTCATTGTTGGCTATGTATAGACGATTGTTTTCATCTTGAGTAATAGCCCAATTTTGAGTACCTGCCTCATACTTATTCCTTGTAAAGCTTGTAACTTCTGTTTGGCTTATCAGTCCTTGTGAAAAACTTGCAAAGCTTTGGATAAATATTCCAAAAAAC
This sequence comes from Cytophagales bacterium, assembly GCA_038248005.1. GTDB lineage: Bacteria > Bacteroidota > Bacteroidia > Cytophagales > Microscillaceae > JAABSX01. The sequence continues at coordinate 3,395 of JBBRUH010000332.1, forward strand.
AACAGGATAATTTTTCCCCAAAAAACAGCCTTTAGACTAAAATATTTTAGTTGATGTAGTATTAATGTGTTCATATTGTCAGTAAATGTACGTTTTTTTTCACGTGTAGTAGTAGTGATGTAGTCTTTTTTTTGGATTTTCATAAATGTACCGATACTTTTGGTATAAGTTTTCTAACAAAGATTATGATTTTTTTAAAAAGGATTACAATTTTTATGAAAAGATTATAATTAAGAAAACCATAATTCTTTGTCGTTTTGACATAGGTAAGCAAAATTAGGGAATCCAAAAATTGAGTGTTGCTTAATTTGTATGTCAATACAACTCAATAATAATTATTTAAACACAAAATTTTTCATTATGAGAAAATTAATTACACTGTTTGTGGCTCTTTTGTTGAGCCTCTCGTGTGTCAAAGCACAGCAGCAAAATGTTTCTGTCAAAAAGACACCTGACGGATTCATGCTAGAAGTCGATAACAAGCCTTTCTTTATCAATGGCATGAACTGGGATTATTTTCCAGTAGGCACTAATTTTAATTATAGTTTATGGACACAGCCTGATGCACTTGTAAAGGCAGCCCTTGATAGTGAGATGTCTTTATTAAGGAACATGGGCGTAAATGCCGTCCGAATGTACACTGGTGTACCTGCCAAATGGATAACATACATCTATCAAAATTATGGTATTTATACTATGCTAAATCATTCATTTGGCAGGTATGGACTTACTTTAAACGGTGCATGGGCACCTAACACCGATTATTCTAACCCATTGGTAAAAGAACTTCTATTGAAAGAAACCAAAGAAATGGTACAAGAGTATCAAAATACGCCTGGTTTGTTACTGTATTTGTTAGGTAATGAAAATAACTATGGACTGTTTTGGAGAGGTGCTGATACAGAAGATATTCCAGTTGAAGATAGAGAATCAACGAGAGATGCAAGTTTTATGTACAAACTATTCAATGAGGCTACATTAGCCATGAAATCAGTTAGTCAAAATCACCCAATAGCTATCTGTAATGGAGACCTTCTTTTCAAAGAACTCATAGCTCAGGAATGTACAGACATAGATATACTTGGTATCAATGTTTACCGTGGATCTAGTTTCACAGACTTGTATGACCAATCTAAAAACACATTTGACAAACCTGTAATGCTGACTGAGTTTGGGGCAGATGCCTACAACACACAAGCAAGTCAAGAAGACCAAGAATACCAAGCAAAAGTATTGGTAAGTAACTGGAAAGAAATCTATGCCAATGCCGCAGGTATGGGCAAGAGCGGTAACTCACTAGGTGGTTTCACTTTCCAATTTAGTGATGGCTGGTGGAAAACAGGACAAACCGTGAACTTAGATGAACATGATCCTACAGCCTCTTGGTCAAATGGTGGATACCTAAATGACTTTGTAGAAGGTGAAAATAACATGAATGAAGAGTGGTTTGGTATCTGTGCAAAAGGACTTACCAATGAAAGAGGCACTTACGAACTCTATCCTCGTGCAGCTTACTATGCCCTGAAAGATATGCATGCCTTTAACCCTTACAATGCTACTGGCCCTACAGCGCTGTCTGAACTAGATAATATATCAATCTCTGATGCCCTATTGAGAGCAAGAGGTGATAAAGCAGCACTAGAAGCTACAGATAAAGGTAAATTATACATCAGTGATTTACAAGCAAATTTTAGCACTTTCTACACTGGTGGCAGCCTTATTAGTACGCCCGATGTAGCTATCCCTAACTCTGCTAATTATCCTTCAAGCACGGGTTTTGACCACATGCAATCCTTTAATGTAGGAATAACAGCAAGACCTGCTTCTAATATGAAAGCCAATGTACAGTTTAATATACTGGGTAATGTAGCTGAAAACCCTATTGACGAAGTGCCCCCCCCCAACAGAGGAAGAGACATCACAGTCATGACACCTACTGGCCCACAGCAAATAAACTCTAACAATAGGATTCAATTATACAGAGCAAGCTATACTTGGGATGCAAAGGACTTTAAAGTCACAGGTTTCTACCGTACTGGACATTACCATTGGGGATATGAAGGTGATTTCTTTGGGCTTTATCCCGAAGCTAACTATGGCCCTAACATAGATATATACAATGGTGAAGCACCTTTCGGATTTGAAATAGAAGGAAAAAGAATCATTAAAGGGCTGAAAGTAGCTTTCGGCCCAGAACTTTGGTGGGGAGCTAACCCAGCTATCTTATTAAAATACAGTCGTAAAATAGCCAAATTTGATGTTACTGGTATATTTCACGAAGATATTACCCAAAGAAACAATCTACAAAGTTCATTTGCATTACCTACACCAAAAACAAGAAGAGTGTCTTTAAGTATTTCTAGAAAATATGAAAAATTCACTGTCAATGTTGGTGGTCTATGGGGTGGGCAACCACTCAACGGAAGAGATTTCCAACTCATGAGAGATGGAGAAGCTTTCCAATCTCAAATTAAAAGTAGCGACAACTTTGGTGGTAAAATCAAACTAACGTATGCCAGCGGAATGATGCAATGGTATGGACTAGCTTCTTACATGGGTCTTGTAGCCAATGGAGGTGTAGATCAGACCCAAACATTTACTGGATGGAGACTTAGAGATGTTGGCAGTGGTAATATGTACAATATTCTGACTGGTTTTGCTGTAACTGTAGGTAAACTACAAATAGCACCTAACTTCTTATTCCAAAAACCCATCGAAGGGCCTGTCTCAGCTGATATGTTAAGCCCGGCTCGTTCAAGAAATATCTTAGATGATCCTTTCTCAGTGAGAGGTAACAGAGAAACTATAGGTGGTGAGTTATTACTTACCTTTGACCCAACACCTGCTACTTGGATGTATGCTTGGGATAGTGACCGTTCTGAAGATGCAAAATTTGCTATGAATGCAGGCTTTGTCTTTCGCTACTTACCTACCATACAAGATGCTGCCATCGGTGTTTTAGCAAATCGTAATATTTTTGCCTTTCCTGGTTCAGCACCTGCACAAAACCTATGGGAAGTAAACACAAGAATTGTATCTAAAATCAATCCTGAATTTGGCTTCATTGCTAACCTATATGGGGGTAATGGTCAGGCAAATGGTAGTGATCCACGAGTTATCGAGCGCTACGGATTTGATATTCGTACTGTGTATAAGAAAGTCAAATTGATTACCATGGCTAAGTTCAATGATTGGGGTCCTTTTGATTACCACCGTGATTTTAACCTTAC
>JBBRUH010000333.1:0-6619 GCA_038248005.1 Cytophagales bacterium
AGTTCTTGAAGCTGAGTAAGTTCAGTAATGCTTTCGGGCAGGTCTTTTAATTCCATGAGGGAGATGTCTAATTTATTGAGATTCTTGATTCTTCCTATCTCTTGAATAAAAGGAGTAGCTTCTATCCAGCCTGGCACAGTTGACAAAGAGGGTGCTTTGATATTGGTTTGACCATCAATGGTATAATACCCAATTGCTACCCATCCAGTAGCATTTGCAATACGTAATATTTTAAGAGATTGAGCTTCTTGACTTTTCATAAATCGGATAGCCTTTTTTTTGTAGTTACTCAAATTCAAACGCAAACTATCTCCCACTATCAATTGATTGATAGGCGGATATTGTTTTTTACCACAAGACACAAAAAACACACAAGGCAATAAAATGATGAGGATTAATTTCGTATTCATTGTTTATTCAAAAATAATTGATTTTTCCAAATCTATCATATCAAAAAAGAAGTTATAAAGGGGAGTAGAAATCTGTGTGTGTGGCACTCCTTTTATGTAATATGGGTTAGAGTGATAGACTGGATAATAATTGATTAAAGAATCGTGTTTGACATGAAAATAATTCGGATAATATTTCTGGATGATATTATCTACCTCTATGTCTATGTTTGGCTCATTTTCAAGAAGATATGAATGATTTTTGTATAATGTAAAGCCCAAATGAGTAACATCCAATCCTTTTTTAAAACGCTTTTGAAATATATAGTAAGTAGTATAAAATGACCCTAAAAGCGAGATAAAAACATTAAAAGCTAAATATTCATACTCATTATCTTTTAATACAAAAAAGACATTTAAGCATGGTGTCATATTACCAGTATTATCTACCACATCAAATTTACTAGCCTTTCTCATTTCAGACATCATAGTAAGCCAAGGTTCTAAGGTTTCATCACAAGCAGCTTGAAATTTCTCAGCAGCAATTCTTTCTAGTTCTTTGAAACCAAGATAATACTCATTAAGTCTATTTACTCCTATTGGATAGTATTTGTAGAGTGTTTGTAATAACTGATATTGTTCATCTATTTGTGATTGATAGGTTTTAGTCATAATTTATACTATTTTAAATGTGTAAGGTGTATGAGTAATAAATAGTTATTTAACTTTTTAAGAAGTTAAATAACTATTTATTACATTAATTTATTGATCACAATATTGAGCAGCAGTAGCATTAATATATGTTCCTTGACAAATCCCATTTATAAATGTGCTACCAAGATGTATATCGTTTATTCTTGAATTAACTTCAACAACTAAAGCACTATATACTATTGCAGGATTTGGCAATAAATCCCCTGAATTAAGTTTATTTTGTATCGCTGCAGTGGCACCATTCCAAGCCAAATTAAATGAATAGGAAGCTGAACTAACTCTTGATACATTTGCTACTGTTACACAATTAATTGCGTAGTTTACAAAAAAGAATTCACCTGTTGTGTGATTTAAAAAAGTTCCACCTAACCCAGTTATATTTACAGTCATTCCATTACCAACTCTTTTAAATGCGTATTCACCACAAAGCCTATTAGCAAAATCTAAATCTTCTATACCATCAACGGGATCTTCTAACCCATTACCATCGTCATCACCTCCATTGCCATCATCATTACCTCCACCTCCTCCAGGAGCAAATGGGTCTGAGGGTGCAATAACTTCAGGTGAGCCACAAGCAGTTTCAGAATAACTAAAATTACATGTAGTTGAGTAAGGAGTTTCAACACAAGTATAATAAGAAATGGTAATACATTCAATTTTATTGCCAATTTGAGGAGAAGATAAACTACTTACACTATCACCGTCAAATAGGAATCCTCTATCAAACTTCCCATTCCACTTTTCAACAATCACCTTTCCTTGAAAACCTTGTTCTGGATTGGCTAAGAAAGAAGCATTTGGTATGCGAGTTACTACCTCGGTACGCAGTTTACCAGATATATCAGTATAAATATACAGTCTTGATAGTTTAGACAATGAAATTTTTTAACTATCTCCACTTTCTTGAACGTATAAAGTTTCAGGAAAAAATAAAGGTACTATCACAATTCTTCCTACTTTATCATTATTGCGTACATATGCACGATTCCATAATGGATATTTGTCAAGAGATTGACGTGAAGTCAAACCTGATTTTTCAAAAGATTGATCTTTAATTTCTGAGTCGAAATGCTGTTGTACTGATTGAATCAGTAATTGATTTTCTGAAAGATACTGCTCAGTTCCCTCTGTTGGATAAGGATTAGGCAATTCTCTCTGATTTTCACAAGAAATAAAGAGCATCACAATCATCAATAGAGTTGCATTTAAAACTTGAATGTGCGAAATTTGGAAATTTGTTAAACATAAAGGTAAAAATTTATAGTGTTGAGAAAATGATTGTTTTGAGATTTTTTTCTGGTTAGATACAAGCTGATTTTATTTTGGAGGATGAAAATCTATATAGCTAACTGAATTTTTAATCTCTTAACAAATATAATTAGGTGTTTTTAGATTTGCAATTAATTTTCAAAAATAATTAAAAAAATATTTTTTACTGCAGTGTGAAGCTCCAGCTTCGCACGAGTTATGTGCAAAACTGGAGCTTTATGCAATACTAATCACGAAGCTAAAGCTTGGGAGTACATTTACTTCACCTGCACCCTAATTCCCTCCGAATGACTGGCAAACTCTGGGGCGTACATACACTGAATGGTAGTCACACCATTAGAGAAATCTCCTGCTTGGCTTACTCTCAATGGATACTCAAAAACATAGGTGCCTTTGGGTAAATAACCAAAGAAGAAATTAGTGGCTGCATCTCTGGTGCTTTCATAATAACCTAAGCCATCTTGGTATTTGTAGCGTGAGATGACATTGACTGGCTCAAAGCCCGAAGCCCGCATATCTTTCATGTGGACGTATTCCATCAGTCTATCTACTCTCAGTTCTATGCGTACCTTTACCAAATCACCTACTTTGAGAGGTGTTTTCTCAGAGATTTCTTTCAATACTGGACCTCTATCGCTGTTTTCCTGCAAGAAAAGCTGTTTTTTAAGTTTAAGTGGTGTTTCGGCAGGCGTGATTTTATCCAATTGCTCAAAATACTGCCAATAGACTGCTCCCCAAGCTACACCTGGAGTTTGTTTTTTGACGGTGATGTTGCCCATATTTGCCGTAACTTCTTCTGCGTTCCAAGCAGTCTTAAAGTAGCCTGTGCCAGCTTCTATAGGAGTAACATTGGCTTCACTGTTCGGATTTATTATTTTATCTCCGATGGTGATTTCTACTTGTTGCTCTGTTACTAACCAGTTTTCACCTCTCAAAAGCAAGGCATAACAAGCCTCTGCAGTTGCTTTAGTCGTTTTCCAGTCTTGGGTTTGTTTTTGTTTTAAGAGCCAAGTTTTGAGGTCATCTACTGCTTTTTCGTCTTGTGCGATTTCATCAAACAATTCAATCATCAGGGCTTGAGTCTCTATTGGTGCTTCATACCAGTAGTAGCCATACGTTGTCTTCCAATACATTCCCATTTCTTCAGAATACAAGGCACGTTCACGCAAAGACTTGATGATGTCAAGAGGAGTTTTATCATCACCCAATCGGGCAGTGCCTAAGGCAATCATTCCTTGAGCATATCTATTGAAATTCGTCCAGTATTTGGCGGCTTGTCCTTTGTAGTAGTCTATGGCTTCACGCAAAGATTTATCCATCGTGATTTCTGCAAAATAGCTACGAGCATAAAGGTATTGGATTTGATAATACCCAATGTGTTGATCTGCAAGTTTGATTTTACCTTGTCTTTCAAGTTTGAGCAGTTCTTGGTAATCTTTGACGATTTCTCTGTCTAAGAATTGAACTCCTTTTTGCATCATCTGATTTACATCTGCATTGTCGCTTACTACGGCTATTTTGAGATTGCGTAAATGTCCTAATCCTGTGATGATGTGTTGTGTAAGGTAGCGGTCTTCTCTCATCCCCTCAAACCAAGTCCAAGCACCACTGCTAACTTGTTTTTCTTTGAGTTTTTTGACGGCAGAAGCCAGTTCATTGCCCATTCTATTCAAGTCAAAAAGCACCCCTAATTGGCGTTTGCGTTCTGATTCATTGTTAGCATTCATCAGCCACGGCGTTTCTTCTAGTACCAAGCTTTTAAGTTCTTGGTTTTTGTCTAGGTTAGAAAGCAAGGCATCAGGGCTGATTTCTTTCCACGCATCAAAAACGGATTTGATTTTGGGGCTAGAATTGGCAATGTGTGAGCCAAGTGCATTGGCATAAAAACGACTAAATACTTGCTCTGCACATTCATAAGGATACTCCATCATATAAGGCAGGGCTTGCACCGCATACCAAGCAGGATTGGAGGTAAACTCAAGCGTAAATTTATGATTTTTCAAGGTAGCAGAGCTTCCACTTGCGAGGAGTTTCTCCATTTTGAAGGTCTTGGTTTGGTTTCCTCTAATGGGCAAAGGCAAGGTTTCTGTAACTAGCATTCGGTTGGTAAGCACAGGCAAGGTCATTTCTTCTCCATCTGAGAATTTCCCTGCTTTGGCGACTACTCTGTAAGTAAGGGCTTGCATTCCTTCGGGTATTTTTAGCTCCCAACTTACGGCAGTGCTTTGTCCTGCGGCTACCTTAAAGCCTTGATTGGCTTGGGTATTTCCCAATTTGCTATCTACGGCTTGGTTGGTCATCGGGTCTATCATAAATAACTGAATGTAACCCTCTAGGTCTTTTTCAGAGATATTGCTAATCTTAGAAGAGAATACCAAACGGTCATTTTCTCTATAAAAGCGAGGTGGATTAGGCACAACCATCAAGTCCTTTTGTGTAACAAGGGTATTGCTTGCCATGCCATATTTGAGGTCTTGGGTATGGGCAAAGCCGAGCATTTTCCAGCGTGTAAGTGATTCGGGAATGGTAAATTCAACCGAGATATTTCCATCTTTATCGGTGCGAAGCTCAGGCAAGAAGAAAGCCGTTTCATTAAAATTAGTGCGTACTTGCACTTTTTGAGGGTCTTCGCCTCCTTCTTTTTCTTGCTTTTGTTCTGCTGGAGGAGGAGGTGCATCCATCGCCACAGTAGAGTCAATCATTCCATCTGCCATTTCCATCACACCATCTTCTTCATAATCAGCATTTTCAGACTTTTTCATCATTTGGGCTCTCACAGGAGCCGCCTCGTTTCTAGAAAGTCCAGCATAAGAGTCATTATACAAACCATATCCATTAATACCAAACCAATTCAGATAATCATAACTTACAGAGGCACTAGATACATATTTGTTCCAACCTTCTTCGTATATGCGATAAGAGCTATTGCCGAAGCCTTCACCCATAGACCAGCTTAAGCGAGCAGAGTTGTAGTTTAAGATATTAAAATACCAGCTATGGTTTCTAAATACATCCAGAGAAGCATCATATAAGGTAGCAACCATTTCTGCGGCTACTTTTTCACCCTTTTTACCTTTGATATTGATTTTCCATTTTTCTTTTTCACCTGGCTGTAGCTTATCACGAAAAGTTTCAAAAGAAATATCTAGTTCTTTATTGGTATAAGGCACGCTTACCGTTTGACTATGCTGATAGGTGCGGTTATCCTTGATAAAGGTATAATACAATGCAAAGTTGCCTCTATATTCTTCCTTGATAGGAATCTCTAGGGTCTGTGTTTGATTGTCTAGTTTAATCCATTGTTTTTGGATAATAATGCCTTCATGTTCTACTTCAAATAAAGCCTGAATCTTCGCACTGCTTCCTACTTTCAAGACTGCCTTTTCACCTGGCTCTCCATTCATTTTGAGGGCTTGGTAATCATCCAGTGTAGGTATGACAGGTTGATTGAGTTGTGGGCTAAACACGGTGAAATAGCTTACTGATTTTACTTCCTGACCATATTTATCTTTGGCAGTAAGTTCTATTTTGTATTGCCCTGTTTTCCAGCTTTTGATATTTTCAAGGGTAAGTGTTTTTTCTTTGCCTGTATCAAAATTCTGAGAAAGTACTTCTTGTGCTACTGCCCAAGCGTAGATATTGTTTTCATCTTTGTAGAGATCATTGGGTAAATCTTTGTGCCAATCTTGCTCAGAATAAATGAATTTATCAGGCATTGCCCAGTTGCGAGAGCGATAGACTTTTTCAGCACTTTGGAGGCGTTGTATAGTGAGTTTCCCTTGAGCAGGCTCAAATTCTCCACTTAGATTGGTAGAATTCAATTTGATTTCAGCTTTTTGAGTATTGTCCCAAGCATCCGAAATATTAGTGCTAATCTCTATGGCTTTGTAAGCCACCGAAACAGAAGTCTGCTGACTGTGTGTTTCTCCATTAATATCCGTAATATCGGCATAGACCGTATAGGTAAAAATGGGAGAAGATTCTAGAGAAATATCAGCATCTGCCAAAGCCGTAAAATCTATTTTGAATTTACCTGCTTCATCTGTTTTCGTAAGTCCATCAAGAGTCCAACCCCAGTCTTGTATAACTCTAGTAGTAAGTTTTTGAGGATCGATAAATGGTAGATTAATAAGAAGTTGGTAAAGATCCATATCTTGTTTCTTTTTAATATCCTGTTGACCTGCGATTGATGGAAGAACTGAAGCTTTGTAATCAAAATTACCCATAAGATCATCTTTTTCAAT
>JBBRUH010000334.1:0-6601 GCA_038248005.1 Cytophagales bacterium
CAATGAGATTACCTTGATATGGTTAGCTAATGGTCAATTGACTGTAACAGAAACCATCAATGCAACAGCTTGTTTTACAACTTCTGCTCCTTTTAATACTACTACAAGTCCACTTCCTACTCCTGTGATTAGTGGAGAAAGTGTAGTATGTCTCAATGATGAAGAAATTTACAGTGTAGCCACAGTAACAGGAAATACTTATAGCTGGACGGTGCTAAGTGGAGGGACAGTTACTTCTGCAACTGATGCTAATACAGCAACTATTAGTTGGACAAGTGTAGGAACTCACACTATAGAATTAATTCAAACGAATACCACCACGGGATGTAATGCTACAGTAACCTTTGATGTAGAAGTAGGTAATATTCCGAATCCTGTAATTGTAGGTAGTTTTGATACTTGTGAAGGACTTACAGAATCTTATACAATTACTGCGACAACTAATACAATTAATTGGAGTGTAACCAATGGAAGTATTCTCTCAGGGCAAGGCACTAATTCAATCTCTGTTCGTTTTGCGAATAATGCAGTGAGTGCTGAGGTTTCCGTAACAGAGACTAACCCTACTACCTCGTGTAGTACAGTTGCTACACAAACCATCAACCTAAATGCCAAACCTGACCCACAGATTATAGGAGGGGTAATTGCTTGTCAAGGAGATGTATCTACTTATTCAGTAGTAGCTTCGGGAAGTGATACTTATAATTGGACAGTTGCAGGAGGCACTTTTACGGGTCAAGGCACTTCACAAATAGATGTTACTTGGGGAATAACTGAGGCAACAGGACTTATCAGCCTAACTCAAACCAATGCTGCTACGTGTGACTCTACCATTACGCAGAATGTAACACTGATTGCACAGCCAGACCCAACCATCATAGGTACTCAAGTACTTTGTGCAGGTGAGACTGCTACTTATACTACATCTTCTGCCCCAGCAGGTCAGACCTATAATTATACTTGGAATATTACAGGACTTGGCACTATCATTAGTGGTCAAGGCACAAACCAAGTAGAAATTCAATGGGATGAAATGATAGCAGATCCTACTTATCTGACTGTGGATATTACTGTAGCTGGAACCAGTTGTATGGCTTCTACCCCTATTCCTTTTGATGTAGGTAGTTTCCCAGTAACACTCAATCCATTACCAAACCCTATCATTACATCCACAGATAACTTGGCTTGCGAAGGAGAGGTGATTAGCTATACCACACAAGATGCCTTAGAACCTACACATACCTATAACTGGACTATTACAGGAGGTACTTTTGTAGTAGGAGCTAATCCAAATGAAATCTTAGTAACTTGGGGTGCTGCTGGTGTAGGATTCGTTAATCTGACACAAGTAACTGCTGAAACTTGTGAAAAAATAGCAACTCCTTTTGAAGTAGATGTGCAAGGTTCACCTGAACTTCCGTTGGCTGCTGATAGATATTTGTGTGATACAAGTCTTGATTTAGAGCTAACTGCGAGTGAACCAAGTGCACAAGATTTTAACTGGTACACAACTGAAACAGAGCCTACTCCTTTTCAAAATGGAGCTGCTATCACTTTAAGTGGATTAACTACTGATATTAGCTACTGGGTGAGTGCAGTCAATGCCGCTGGTTGTGAAGGCCCTCGCAAAGAAGTAAATATAGATATAAACCCTACTACTTTACCTTGGACTATACAAGGATTTGCTGTAAATGCAGATAGCTGTATAGCAGTAGCAGGTGATTCACCTTCTGGAAGAATAGAACTAAGTGTAGGCACTGAAAATCCACCTTATACTTATCAATGGAGCAAGGACGAAGATGCTGGATTTTTAGCTACGACCTCTGCCATTACCGAACTGACAAGAGGCACTTATAGAGTAACCGTAACGGATGCTGGAGGTTGTACTCAAGATGAGGTATTTACTATTGATGAATTACTTAAAGAAATCACAGACGGACTCATAGAGACAGAGGCATACATACAAAATGATACTGTTATCGTAGGAATAGGAGACAGGGTTGAATTAATTGCCTCGGCAACTGATGCACTCACCTATAATTGGTTAGATGAAGCTGGAAACGAAATAGGAACAGAAGCTACACTCTCTTTTGATGATTATAGACTTGATAGTCAGCTACTTTCAGTGATTATCACCAATGATAGAAATTGCTCGGTAGTACTTTCCATTTATGTAAAAGCTGTTTTATTAGAGGTATTTGTTCCTAAAATGTTCTCTCCAAATGGAGATAATAATAATGAATATTTCAGATTATACGGCAATGGCATAAAATCTGTTAATCTAAAAATATTTAATCGTCTAGGAGAAATGGTATTCCAGACCAACGAATGGGTAGAGGGAGTTCCTAACTCAGCAACTGAACAGGTTGGTTGGGATGGATTGTTCAATGGTAAATCTCTACCTAGTGACGGATATATTTGGTCAGTTCAAGGTTTGTTTGTAAACAATAAAGAAATCAAATTTAATGGTAAGCAAACAGGTGATTTACTACTAGTCCGTTAATTTAACACATTTATCCTATTGACATTGGTAATATTAAAATGTATCAAACACAAAAAATTATCTGTACTTTCATAACTGTATTGTCTTTTTGGCTTATATCATTGTCTTTTATACAGGCTCAAAACGTCAACTTTTCTCAATATGGTCAAGCACCAACACAGACAAATCCTGGGATGATTGCTACAAGCAATCAGACTCAGGTTATATTTAACTATCGTAGCCAATATTTTAGCTCAGGAACAGCCTTTGAAACTCCTATGGTTTCAGTAATTTATCCTTGGATTAAAGGAGGAAATACTCGCCAAGGAGCATTGGGGCTTTCAGTGATGCAAGATAAAACAGGAGAAGGTGGGTTACTTACTACCACAGGTGCTTTGCTTTCAGCGGCCTATAATTTTAACTTATCACTGCCTGATAGTAGCCGAAGATACAGTAGTTTTTTAAGTGTAGGTTTACAAGGAGGTTTTTTCCAAAGAAGTGTCAATGATGCCGTTCTTACCTCTGATAATCAGTGGAATGGTAATTTTGTGTCAGGCTTAGGGCTTGGTGAGCCTATCATAGACAGTGATTTATTTAATGCTAACCGAAGTTTTCCTCTATTCAATGCTGGTGTTTTTTTTTATACAGCGGATGCCTGTGGTCGTATGAAAGCATTTTTAGGGGTGGGGGTTCAGAATTTAAACCAACCCAATGTTGCTTTTTTTTCGGAGAAAGATAATCTAGTACCGCTTTACACCATCACGGGGGGCTATGGTTTTGATATTCAAGATAAATTTACTATCCAGCCCAATGTGAGATACTTAAGACAAGCATCTTCCTCAGAACTAAGATTAGGCTCTATGTTTTATTATAACTTTGGCTTTGGTGAGGGTTTTGTAGGCGAAGGCAATGCAGGGTTAGGTGCTTGGTATGATACCAACAGTGATATTATTCTGGCATTACAAATAAACCAACCTAAGTATTCATTAGGAATTAGCTATGATATGGGAGCGTTGTCTAGCCCTAAAACAACTGGCTCAGGGGCATTTGAAGTTTCTTTGGGGATTAAATTTGGAAAACGCTGTCTTGAAGAACGTAAACCACGTGAAACAGAACAAATTATGGACACTGCCTATGTAGAAGTTCAAACCCCTCTTGGAGATAGTATCTATACCCTTGTAGCTACTGTAGAAGGCCGTGAAGTAATTAAGACAGATACCATTGCTCGTAAGTTTATCCCAAAAGAAAGTGATACGGTCAGAATCCCTACCGAAGAAGATTTAAAGATATTTAAAAGAAAAGCATTCTTCTATTATATCAGTGATGATATCAATAAAGCAACTGCGGCATTCCTAGACGAAGTCTCAGAAACAATGCAACTCTTTAAGGGAATCAAAATAGAACTTGGAGGGCATACCTGTAATATCGGCGCATCCGAAGAGGAGAATGAAGAACTAGCTATTCGGAGGGCAAATTCTATCAAAGCCTATTTAGTCAAAAAAGGAGTCAATCCAGACCGTATGACCATTACAGGCTTTGGCTCTACAAGACCTATCTTATCTAATAAAACAGAATATGGTCGTATCAAAAATAGAAGAGTAGAGTTTGAAGTATTAGAAATAGGCTCTAAAGGAGACTAATTATTTATCTAAAATTACCAAAACCTTAAGTTAAATTCACTGTATTTTCATAGTACTTTCGTTTTTCTAGATATTTCATTTATTTTTGCGTTCCAAAGTAGAAATTTAGATAAGACAAAATATCATATATAAATAGATATATCTTCTAAATCTATCTGCACTGATTTGTCTCAATTTTTACTTGGAAATTGTAAAAGAATGATTTTTAACTGAAAGAGAAAAATTAACAAATGGCTTACTTATTTACCTCCGAGTCCGTTTCTGAAGGACACCCAGACAAAGTTGCAGACCAAATCTCTGATGCTATCCTCGATGCGATGTTGGCTCAAGATCCTCATTCTCGTGTAGCTTGTGAAACCCTCGTAACTACTGGACAAGTAGTAGTGGCTGGTGAAATTACCACCAAGGCCTATATAGAAATTCCTGATGTTGTGCGAGAAACTATCCGCAAAATTGGCTATAACCATCCTGATTACCGCTTTGACGCTGAGTCATGTGGTGTAATGGTAAGTTTGCATAGTCAATCTCCTGACATTGCACAAGGTGTTAATGAAGGTGAAGGTGTAGATAAAGAACAAGGTGCTGGCGACCAAGGAATGATGTTTGGCTATGCCACTATTGAAACTCCTGAATACATGCCAATGGCTCTTGCATTCTCTCACCGCCTTGTAAAAGAACTAGCACAGATTCGCAAAGAAGAAAATAATCTTATTTCTTATCTTCGCCCTGACTCTAAAGCACAAGTTACCATAGAGTATGGTGATGATAATCTTCCTAAGCGTGTGCATACAGTAGTAATCTCTACACAACACGATGACTTTGATACCGAAGAAGCAATGCTTGCAAAAATCAATGAAGATATGCTTAAAATCGTTATCCCAAGAGTAATTCCTGCTGAGTTATTAGATGAAAAGACAGTATATCACATTAACCCTACTGGTAAGTTTGTAATCGGTGGCCCTCACGGAGATGCTGGTCTTACGGGTCGTAAAATTATCGTAGATACCTATGGTGGTAAAGGTGCACACGGTGGTGGAGCATTCTCAGGCAAAGATTCTTCTAAAGTAGATAGAAGTGCTGCCTATGCCACTAGACACATTGCCAAGAACGCAGTAGCTGCTGGTATTGCTGATGAAATCTTAGTACAAGTAGCCTATGCTATTGGTGTCTCTCACCCTGTCTCACTTAACGTAAATACTTACGGCACTGCCAAAGTAAATCTAAGTGATGAAGAAATTGCTTCACGCCTCAACGAAATATTTGATATGCGTCCAAAAGCCATCGTAGATCGTTTTGGCCTAAAAAATCCAATTTTCTCAGTTACAGCTGCTTACGGACACATGGGACGTGAAAGCTATACTGAAGAAGTAGATTTGTTTTTAGTAGAAATCATAGAAAATGACTCTGAAAGAAAAGAAATTCGTAAAAAAATCAAAAAATCTTTAGAGTTTTTTACTTGGGAAAAATTAGATTATGTAGATAAAGTCAAAAAAGCCTTTAATCTTTAATCTATTATATATTATTTAGAGGGTATCCTGCTTACTCGTTGAGTGGGATGCCTTTCTTATAAAAATACAGTTTCTATATCCGCTCCTCTGTAAATCATCAAAACCTTCAATTAAGATTACTAATATCTCATGGCTAATCCCACGGAGCAAGCTAGTCAGGGTTGTGTTGCCCTTCTAAACTTAATAGTATCAGCAGTCATTTTATTTATCTTGGTATTTATCCTAATGCCAGGATTTATTGACTTGCCTGAGTGGGCAGAAGATTTAAGAAAAAATAAGCTAATTGAAAAAAGAAAGGTAGAAGGACCTGTCCAGATTTTACCCAACCCAGCCAAACCCTCAGAAAATCAAGTAATCGTCTTCAATGCACTCTATGGAGGTTTGCCAGTAAAACAGATTCTCAAAAAGCAGACCTTAGAAACTACTACTCCCCTATTGATTACTAGCCGAAAAGCCAATGATTATCAAAGGTTATGGGACAAAGCACTGCCTAATTCCGATGTAACACAATACAAATACCTAAAGACTGTTTCTAATTTTAATACCTTATACCTACTCTACCAGCAAAGACTCCGTGCTTGGAGTTTAGAAAATGGGTCAGAAAAATGGAGCGTAAATCTACAAGAGGTCATAGAGCCAGCCTGCAATGATTGCTTTCAGTTTTCAGTTGATTTTAAAATAGTATTGATATTGGATAACAACCAAACTCTTTATAGCATTAATGCAGTGAATGGGAGGATTCTTTGGCAAAAAAGCTTTAAAAATTCACTTCCAATATATGCAGGATTTTACCTTTATAGAAATAGCATTGGGCTATTAAAATCTAGCAATGGCACTTCAAACTATCTATTAATGGATATTATGACGGGTGAAATTCAGAAAGAAATCAAACTTACTGGCAGAACTGATAACACGCCATTTAGACAAAATAGAAATCAGCTATTTTATTTTAATTTAGATTCAAAGTTAAA
>JBBRUH010000335.1:0-6599 GCA_038248005.1 Cytophagales bacterium
AGGGTCATCATCAATCAATACAATTCTTTTTGACATTTTTTTGAGGTGTTTTATAATTCATATAATTATGATAGTTTTTAGTGGTCTTAAGAATGTTTCAAAAAAGAAGATTTGACTCTTTAATAACAATCTTCTCTCCAAAAACTACTTTCAGCCTTAAATTTTTTATTATTTATCATAATATTTTAATCCGATGTAACCAATAGGATTATTAGGCTATGAAAAAGCTAGCTGTGTAAAACACCTTCTAAACCCAAAGCTTCTATCATTTGACAATTTTGAGGAGTAATACTTTCTGGAACAAATATAAATTTCTTATCATATAATTTTTCTTCATGGTAATAACTGAGCCAAAACTCATTATAAAGCCCAAATACTTGCTTGTCTATCCTCTCTATTTTGGCATAACTATTTTTGTCCAGTTTTTTGATAGAATGTCTAAGTGTACTTGTTTTTTGTGCTTCTGGAAAACTTCCATATCCTTTAGTAGTAATCAGTACATTTTCTATAGAGTAAGTATTCTTATTAATCAGATAGGCATACCAATCATCTTCGGTTTCTTTGGCAATGACTACCTGAATGCCCTCAATGATAGGAAAATCAATATCTTTTTTCATAAGTATATCGGATAAAATAATAGGCTTTTATTTTGTATAAACATTTTTAATCTGCAAATTAAATGAAAGCACCTCAATAGCACAAATATATTTACAAAATAAATACTTTGTTAAATACCAATTCCAAAATACTCTAAAATATTAAGACACTCCTCATTCAAAATTCTAAATACAAGCCATAAAAGAGTGCCAACGTTTTTTTTAAAAACTCGTTCTATTGATATTATGACACGTAATACAACACAAAAAGGGCGGCAAGGAGAAGAAATTGCTATTAGATACCTTACCCAAAAAGGCTATGTGGTAAAAGCTCAAAATTATCGTTTTAAACGATTCGAGATAGATATCATCACTCAAAATCAAGAAATATTGGTCTTTGTGGAAGTGAAATTTCACGAAAACTCAGGTTTTGGACTTCCCGAAGAATCAGTAAGCACTGCACAACAAGCACAGATATTAGAAGCAGCTGAGCAATATATCTGGGAAATTAACTGGCAAAATGATGTTCGATTTGATATCATCGCAATACAGACTAGCGTGAATGATGGTTTTAAAATACAACATTTTGAAGATGCCTTTTACTAAAAAAGATGATTATTTTTTAGTAAATTAACATATTATTATCCTATCAATATAAATTTAACACATCTAAATATGCTTAATTTCGTTAATTTAATATTAAATATCTATTACCTGAATCAATACTATCAAATACTATAAATTATCTGCTGATGAATAAAAAAATACTTCTTACCTTATTTCTTTATTATTTTACTTCAAATCACATCTTCGCACAGACTCTCAATACTTTTCAATCTAATAAATCTATCTGGGCTGTAGCTTGGAGTATAATAATAATCACTCTCATTTACTTTATATATAAAACCCAACAACTCCAAAAACAAAACCAGCAACTTAAAGAGCAAAATCAACAAAGGCTTAATCAATATTCAAAAATAGACAAGCAAAAAAAAGAACTTGCTCACCTTAATGAGGCTCAAGAAGACCTTATGAGAAGTGTGGCTCATGACCTCAAAGCTCCGCTTAACAGGGTCTTTGGATTGGTAGAGGTAATTTATATCGATTCAGATAACCTAAGTAATGACCAAAAAAAGTACCTAGGTCTTATTCAAAGAGTAGCAAATGAAGCTCGCAATATGATACAAAATTGGCTTGATGTGAAAGCAATAGAAAGTGAACAACTTAAAATTCATATCGAGAATATCAACATTTCTAATCTTATCCAAGATTTACTTTTGAGCTATCAAGATTCTGCACAAAAAAAGAACATAATTTTAGATACCAACATTGAGATTCGTAACTCTATTCTGATGACTGATAGTAATTTATTGACACGTATTCTGGATAATCTTCTCTCCAATGCCATTAAATTTTCACCCTTAAATGAGGTCGTAACCTTTGGAGTATTAGAAAAGGAAACTGAAATAATTTTTAGTGTAGAAGACAGAGGAGTAGGCATTAGTAAAGAGGAGAAAGAACGGCTTTTTAAAAAATTTCAAAAGTTAAGTGTTCGTCCTACTGCGGGTGAAAGTTCCACAGGACTGGGACTTTCCATAGTAAAAACACTTGTAACCTACTTAAAAGGAGAAGTGAAAGTAAAAAGTATCGTAGGTGAAGGGTCTATATTTAGTGTCATACTTCCTAAACCAAAAACGAAATCTAAGAAATCTGTGTTTTTTGACAACATAGAACTTTATAATTCCTAATTTTTAATGAGAGTATTTATATTTTAGGAAAAACTTTAAAAGAGGGTTTCAAGGCATACTTTTTATATCTGAAATACTCACTACAAGCTTATCATACTTTTAAATAAGAAGATTAAAATAATCATTTATCTCAAAACATAAACACTTGATTATCAGAGAATTAACGTCAAATTTATTTACTTAAGAACTAGTTTCGTTTTTTGAAAAAAATATATTGTTGATGATTGAACATTAATAAAAATTTGCAACAGAGATAGAGTAAATGTTTAACCAAAAAAAATCAGAGCCATTCTTTTTAATGTTTTTAGTAAACTTATTTTAGGATTCTTAGTTTTACAAAAATAAGCATGTTGTTACAGTTTAAACGCTATTGCATTATTCCTGCTCGATATTTTTATAAAACATAACAACCTTTTTACAACGCTAACAAAAACTTTAATGAAATATGTTGGAATTTAAGATTTACAAATTTGATTTTACTTGTGATTGTTGCGGTGAAGAAACCTATATGGGTATTGTAGGATTTTCTAAACTTATCCCCAAAATCTGTGATTTATGCCTTATCAACGGGATAGATGGAGAAGAAGAAGATTTTATAGCAAAGAAAGAAAGTCAAACTTCTACCATCAAATCTAACTCTAACGATAACCATAACTCCTAAAAACTAAGGCTTACAAAGTTTTCTTAATGCGTCTTCATTACCATTGAATACATTAAAATCAACTTTCCCAGCAATTCCATTTACTAGTCCTTGGTCACTATGCTGCCAAAAAAACCACCTATCAGAAGAAGGATATCGTGGGATTTCGTTTCCATAACGAGCAATCCAAAAAGTATATTGGGTAAAATGCCCTTTAAGATAATCTCTATAAAAATTTTGGTTAGTATAAATAATGGGTTTCATGCCGTATTCTTTCTCAACAATCAGAAGCCAGTTTCTCAATCCCTGTCTGAGATTCTGGATAGAGTATTTCCCTGTTTGTTCTATGTCTAATACAGGGGGTAAATCTCCTGACTCTAAGGTTACTTGATTGATAAATAACTTTGCTTGATGGTTTGAATTGGTATTAGGCTGGTAAAAGTGATATGCACCTCTTCTTAGTTTTTGTTCTTTAACTCTTTGCCAGTTGTATTGAAAAAATCTATCCTTGTAGTCTTTGCCCTCTGTGGCTTTTATAAATACAAAATCAATCTTAATGCCTCTGATATTCATCTCACTAACGGCCTTCCAATCTATCTCTCCTTGATGACGCGATACATCTATTCCATGAATAGAATATTCATTCGGCAATGAAATTCCAAAATCATATAAATAGTAGTTACGCCCTTGTGTGTCATTTTTTTTGATAAATCCCAGATAAGCAAACACCTCTGGATAAAAAAAAACTAAATAACAAGTAACTCCCCCTACAAAAAATATAAAAGCTACAAACTCCCACAAAGATTTATTTGAATGCTTCAAAATAGCTTTTCTTAGGTTTTAACCATCGTTTATAAGTGATTCTATCACTATCTGTAGAGGTGCAAGCCAAGAGACTTGCAATAGTATTTACCTCATTCTAGCGTCTTCGCTAGAAAGGCATTACCCAATACAAAAATATCATAATAATCTTCTAAATGAGTCATCAAAATTAGTTTATATTTCAACTTCGTGATAAATAATTGATTATCAGAATCTTACTAACAAAACTCATCACTTATTATTCATAACTCATCACTTATTATTTATAACTCATCACTTATTTATGATTTCCTTCTTCTTGGTTTATCTCCTCCGCCGTTACGCCCTTTTTTTGGATAAGAACCTCCATTTCTGTTGCTACTTCTTCTTTGTTTCCCAGGTTCTTGGATAGCTGGTGGCTCTCCTAGGTATTCGGGCAAATCAAAGCGAGTAACTTCTATCTCCAAAAATTTCTCAATAGCATAGAAGTCTTGCTGGTCACGCTCACTCACAAAAGTAAAAGCATATCCTTCTGAATCTGCACGTGCTGTACGCCCTACACGGTGCACATAATCATCCACATTGCCTGGTACCTCATAGTTGATAACCAAATCTACTCCTTGTACATCTATTCCTCTTGCGATGATGTCCGTACCTATCAACACCCTAAATTGTCTATTTTTAAACTCTCTGATGATGTCTTCACGCTCTTGCTGGTCTAAGTCTGATTGGATTCCTCTGACCGAATGCCCTAGTTGTTTTAACTCTTGGTAGAGTTCTCTTACTTGGTCTTTGCGTTTGCTAAAGATAATAACCGTTTTAAAATGCTGATGCACCCTTAGGATATGGTGCAGCAAGGGTAGTTTTTGAGTTTCATAAATCCAGTAGGTAGCCTGTACGATGCTTTCGGCAGGTTTGGCGATGGCAATAGAGATTTCTTTGGGTTCATGAAGAATATCTTCGGCAAGCCCACGAATCTTCTTGGGCATCGTGGCAGAGAAAAGAAGCGTTTGTCTTTTCTTAGGCAAATGAGAGATAATCCTCATAATGTCTTCATAAAAGCCCATATCCAGCATCTTGTCAGCCTCATCTAGTATGAGATGCTCTAAGTTATCAAACTGAGCATAATTCATATTTAGATGCGAGATAAGCTTCCCAGGCGTAGAGACGATGATATCCACTCCTTGAATGATAGCTGTTTTTTGCTGGCTAAAAGAAGCCGAATCACTCCCACCATACATCGCAATCGTGCTGACTGGTGTAAAATAAGATAAGCCCTCTAGCATTTGGTCTATCTGGATGGCAAGCTCACGAGTAGGCACCACGATTAACGTATTGATACCAGTACGTTCTTCGGGAGACTTCTGAATGATTTTATTAAGTACTGGAAGTAAAAAGGCTGCTGTTTTACCTGTTCCTGTCTGAGCACACGCTACCAAGTCATTATTTGCCAATACTACGGGGATAGCTTGGGCTTGAATGGGAGTAGCTTCTTTGAAACCAATGGCTTCTAAGCCTGTTAGTAAATCAGCGTGCAGTGATAATTCTTCAAATTTCAATGTGTATTTTTTTAGTGAATAAATAAGGAGGTTATAAGTTAAGTTTTGATGTTTAAGTCTTTCAGACTGTTTGCAATAGATTTTAAAAGCTATTGTAGTTATTAACTGCACATTCAAGTTTAAGAATCAATTTCATAAGTAAATGGTCAAAATTAGTTTGTACTCGAACCTTGTTATAAAGAACTGATTATCAAAATCTTATTAACAGAACTTATCCATCATCATTTATAATTCATCACTTATCTACAAATTGATTGTATTCAATTATTCAAAAATACAGAATTTATCATAATTGTTTTAACTTACAAATTCAAAATTAAGTTATCACAGACTTATCTTTCTATTTATCCTCTCTTTTTTTGGGTAATGGATTTAAAAAGTCATACAAAAACTGATTTTAAGACTAAAAATTCAATAAAAATAGGTTTTATAAAAAAAACAGTTTTATTTTGAGAAAAAATAAAACTTTCCTTAGTGCAATTATGAGCAAAACCCTCAATCATCCTTTTCTCCAGCAAATGAGAACAGACTTACAAGAAGTCGTAAAAGCTATCAAGGAGTCATTTGGTGGACTCAGCCAACAAGACTTTAACTGGAAGCCTGCCCCTGACAAGTGGAGCATTGCAGAGTGTATGAAGCACCTTCTAATCGTATATAGCAAATACCAGCCACAGCTTCCTCAGAAGATAACGCCTCACGCTCCTAAAAATATTAAAAACACAGGCTACAAATCTACTTTTATGGGGAGATTGTTTAAGAGCTTTGTCAATCCAGCTAAAAAAGGAAAAACCTCTGCACCCAAGAGTTTACAACCTCCATCTCAATCTAAGTATCCTCTTAGCTTACAGTTAGATTTTATAGAATATCTTGAAGAGGTGATTCGCTTTATAGAAAAAACAGATGAGTTAGCCATTGACCTCAATAAAATCAAGCTAAAATCTTCTGTTACAGGCTTCATTAGATTTAATTTGGGAGATTATTTTGAGATAGAATCTATGCACAGCCGTTTGCACCTAGTACAGATGCAACGTGTAAAGCAAACAATGAAGGAGGGTAGGTGAGTTTTAGTTTCCTTGTTTTGATTCTTAATAACTATTTGATACTTCTAAATTAGTGAGCTTGCTTTTTATATTCTGTTAAAGGTTGAATGTGTGCGTTTAGTTACTGCTTGGTGAGTTATTAGGAATTAGGCTAATTTACCATTCACAACTGACAATTAATTTTGGTATATTTGCTAAGGATTTTTGGCTAAAAC
>JBBRUH010000336.1:0-6582 GCA_038248005.1 Cytophagales bacterium
AAGCTGAAAAGTGGCTTTTTGAAAATAAATAGGTATAAATGCAAAAGCCCTTAAAATCAATTGATTTTAAGGGCTTTTGCATTTATACCTATTTATTTTCAAAAAGCCACTTTTCAGCTTTTTCTATACTATCAAAAAATTGTCGTTGCTTATTTAATTTCTCGCCTCCTTCATCTACTACTTGTTCTACTGAAATCTGCACTATAAAATGCTCACTCATCAAAAAGGCTGTTTTTTCTAAACTTCCTTCATTATAAAGAGGACTAACTTGCTCATTGACCCACTCCTGCATCTCTGGATGCACTGTATAAGCCGCTTTTCGGGTATCTAACAATGAATATTGGGCTTTATTCTTATTAACTTCTTCCACATACTTTAATATTACCTTTTGATATTCTTCATCGCTCATCTCTATGGTAGTTTTCCAAGTGCTTATCAATATGGATTCATTGGCTCTAAATTCAAATTGAATATAATTCTCTAATTGTATAGGTTTAGAATTGGCATCTTCTGTTTTCATCTGACTTGATAGTTTAGTTTTTAATCATAAATCTCTACGAAAAAGCATTTTTTTAATTTTGACAAAAAATCATCTATCAACTACGAATAAAACCAAATAGATGCCCTGCTATTTTACGTATCTGTATTTCTTCTGAACCTTCTGTGATTCTGTATCGGCGGTGATGTCTGTAATGATGCTCAAACTGTTTATGGCGTGAATATCCTATTCCTCCATGTACTTGTATCGCTCTATCTGCGGCATCACAAGCAAGGCGATTCGCACGATAATTACACATTGCTACTTTATCGGATAGTTTGAGGGCTACTTCTACTTTGCTCATCTGATCCATGTGCCAAGCTGTCTGAAAGACAAGACTTTTAATCATCTCATATTCGGTCTGTAGCTCTACTAATGGAAACTGTATGCCTTGATTGCTTGAAAGTGGTTTTCCAAAAACTTGACGACCTTTGGCATAGTTTACACTTTCTTGGATACAATAACGGGCAGTCCCTAAACTAGAAGCGGCTTGTCTGATTCGGTTTTCGTGTACGAAATGCTGTGCTACGGCTAGTCCCTTACCTTCTTCTCCTAGAATAGAAGTGTGAGGTAGCCAGACATCGGTGAGCGTAATCCGTGGATGGTCTGTGGGCATATTAAAAGTCCAGAGATATTCTCCTATCTCATATCCTTCTGATTCTCTGGGCATTATAAAGCAGGTAACTCCTCTTGCTTTACCATTCTCTCCACTTGTGCGGGCAAAAACGAACACATGGGTAGCTATATTTGCTCCCGTTATCCACATTTTTTCTCCATTGATGCACCAGCCTTGTTCTCCATTGTGGGTTTGGGGAATAGCACTTGTTTTCATCCAAGTAGCATCTGAGCCATGTTCTGGTTCTGTCAATCCAAAAGATATTAGCACTTTCTCCTTGAGCATTTTAGGGATAAAATGTTGCTTCTGTGCTTCTGTACCAAAATCCCTGAACATCAGCACTTGAGGGATATTTCCTACAATGGAGTGTTCATTTTGAAGGTCATTGTGTAAGCCTATTCCTTTGGATGCTAAATGTTCACGAATTATTGCCATAGCTAGATTTGAGCCATCTTGTCCTCCAAACTCTCTAGGTAAACCAAAAGAAAAATGACCTGCATCTTGTGCTAATTTTCTTGCTTCTTTGAGGAGTTCTTCCCATTCTGGATGAGGTAGTCCTTGGTTTTCCCAATCTGTACGAGCATATTCTCGGCGATGATCAAAGAATTTACGGTTATCATTTTGAGCTTCTAAAGGCTTGATTTGTTTTTCTATAAAATGATCTAATTCTTCTAAATAATCACTGATTTCTTGAGGAATCGTATAATCCATAATTTTTATATTTATGCTTTTAATATTGCTTCAATATGCAATCAAGCAATTAATTTAGCGATAATACAAAAAATTTATTAAAAAGTTCAATTTTAAAAATTAAGGAAAGTGTTCTCCTTTAAAATTAGTTTACCATTACTCACCCATCAGGCTAAGTTCTATTTTTTTGGATTTGTAAGATACCCAAAGTAAAGCCAACACAAACTCAACTCCTACTACTGTAGCCATTCCTCCTGCGATAGAAGCATTGAGCGAAGTTGCTAAAAAATATCCTCCTATGGCGGCCATTATCCCTAGCAAAACTGAAAGAAAAAGCATTTGAGAAAGGCGTTTTGTAAGAAGATAGGCAGTACTTGCAGGCCCTACCAGAAAAGCAACCACAAGAATAGCACCCACAGATTCAAAAGAAAGTACAGTAGTAAATGACACTAAACTCATCAAAGCATAATGCCAAAATACAGTAGAAATTCCCAAGGAAGCTGCAAATTTCTCATCAAAAGTAGTGATTTTCAAGCCTTTATAACCCAATGTTAGCAAAATAATAGTAAAAACTAAGAGTCCTCCTAACTGCCAGACCGCTTGTGGTCCCATATTTTTGCCATTCCAAAGCCAAATATCAATAGGAATATAAGCAATCTCACCATACAGCACACAGTCTTGGTCTAAATCTACTTTTCCTGCATAGACAGAAATCAAAATTACACCCAAAGCAAAAAGCCACGTAAAAGATAAGCCAATCGCTGCATCTATCTGCATCTTACCTTGCCGATGAAGGGTTTCTATCAAAATCGTAATCAATACTCCAAAAATAGCAGCTCCTATCAGCATCGGGAGTGAATCTCTGGTCTGTGCTATCAGATATGCCAACACGATACCAGGCAAAACAGCATGAGAAATGGCATCTCCTACCATTGCCATCTTGCGGAGTACCAAAAAACAACCTACCAAAGCCCCACAAGTAGCTACCAATGAGCCTGTGAGTATAATCCAAAATGTATCCATGGTCTATTTCTTTAAATCTTTGTTTTCATAAGGAATGAGTTCTTCGTGTGGGTCTAATTCAGGATAGCCCAACTGTAACTCTAATTCTTTTTCTAACTCAGGAGTGATGATGTGTTCTATCGCCTCCGCATCTTCGTGCACATGGTCAGAAGCTAGGTGTAAATGTTTTGTTAGGTATAACTCCCAAAGTCGATGGATTTTAGTAACACGTCTTCCTACTTTTTCGCCTTCTTTAGTCAATGCCAAGCCTTCCCTGTCTGCAATAAGTAATTTTTTACGATGAAGGGTTTTCCACGCACTTTGGAATTGTCTTTTGGTAAAAAGTCTTTTTTGAGTGATTTCTGTCCAAGTTCTTTTCTTTTGCCAATCACTGTCTAGCTCTCCTAAATGATAGAGACATTTGAGGAGATTTTCTTCTAGCATTTTACGGCGATTGCGGTAGAGTTTTCTTTGGTGAGCTATAACACCTTTTTTTCTACCCAATAAAACGGATAAAATCGCAATGACTGAAAGCACTGTAACTACCCAAGGGCCTGTAGGCATTCGAGGATAAGTATAAGAAATAAATGTACCCATTAAGCCTGAAAACGAACCAAATACGGCTGCTAGAATTAACATCACACTTAATCTATTGGTCCAATATCGGGCAGCTGCTGCTGGGGTAATCAGCAAAGCTGCCATTAATACTACTCCCACAGCTTGTACTCCGATAGCAACTGAAAGCACAGTCAGTCCAGAAATAAGTCCTTCTAATAAGCGAATCGGATAACCTAAACTTTGTGCATAATCAGGGTTAAAAGTCATTAGGCGAAAAGGACGATACAGACTAAATATCACTACAATAATCAATAGACTCAGACCAATCAGCACCACTACATCTTCATATACCATCGCTGCTGCCTTACCAAACAGAAATTTATCTAAGCCTGATTGCTGTGCTAGTTCCATATTTTGAATCATGGTAAGCAATAAAATTCCCACTCCATAAAATACTGAAAGCACTAATGCAATGGCCGAATCTGATTTTAGCTTAGTGTGCTGAGTGAGGTAGTCAATGGCTATCAAGGAAAACCAACCTGTAAGAAATGCTCCTGGCAACAATGCCCAAGTTGCCTTTGACTCGGTTACTAAAAATGACAAACATATTCCTGGCAAAATGGCATGCGAAACGGCATCTCCTACTAAGGCCTTTTTTCTTAAAAAAGCAAAAACGCCTACCAATGCTGAGCCTGCACACATCGCCATAATGCCCAATACTACCCAGCGAACATTGGGGTCTGTAAATGAAAAGAAATCTATCAGTGTTTGCACGGTTTAAATTTTTGTTTTTGATGTAAACGATTGCTAAGGTCTTTGACCATTGCCAACGTTTTTGATAATGTCCTCGAGAACGATTGCCAAGGTCTTCGACCATTGGCAACGTTTATTAATTACCTATGATTTCTCTCTGATAGGATGAGCATTTTCTTTGACCAAATCTCCTACTCTGCTCAGAATATTGAGTTTACCTCCATAGGTTTGATTCAAAATATCAGAGCTAAATACTTCTGTGGTAGGGCCAGAGGCTATCAAGCGAGTATTGAGCAAAATCAACCAATCAAAGTAGTTATTGACAGTCTGTAAATCATGGTGTACGACTACAATGGTCTTACCATCTTCACGCATAGATTTGAGTAGCTCCATAATGGTATTTTCGGTAGAGGCATCTACTCCTGCAAAAGGCTCATCCATCAAGTATAAATCTGCCTGTTGTGCCAATGCCCTTGCTAGAAAAACACGTTGTTGCTGTCCACCCGAAAGTTCAGAAATTTGTCTTTTGACAAAAGGCTCCATATTTACTTTTTTGAGTGAATCCACCGCAATTTCTTTATCCTCAGCACTGTATCGGCTAAAAAGTTGCTTGGGTTTGGCTCTTCCCATCAAGACTACATCTAGCACATTGACAGGGAAATCCCAATCTACTGAACCTCTCTGTGGTACATAACTTACTCTGTGCCTTACTTCATTCAATGACTCATTAAATATTTTGACATAACCACTGCTCAAAGGTACTAAGCCCATAACACTTTTAATCATGGTCGTTTTTCCTGAGCCATTCGGGCCTACTACGCCTATGAGTTTACCTTTGGGGAGTGTATAATCCAAATTCCAAAGCACTGGTTTTTGCTGATAAGCTACGGTTACATTGTGTAGCTCTACTGCTGGATTCTCTACTTGTTGTATCATGTTTTTTACTTTAATGCTTTGACAATGGTTTTGACATTTGCTCTCACCATTCCGATATAAGTACCCTCGGAAGTACCATCAGCACCCATCGCATCAGAATATAAAGTACCTCCTATCCGAATTTTATGTCCTTTTTGTTCGCAGGCTCGCACGACTGCTTCTAATGATTTGGGAGAAATAGAAGACTCTACAAAAACAGCTTTAATTTTTTGTTTGACGATAAAATCGACCAATTCTTTGATGTCTCTCACTCCAAATTCTGAAATCGTAGAGATACCTTGTAAGCCTCTTACTTCTACTTGGTATGCTTTTCCAAAATAACCAAAAGCATCGTGGGCAGTAATCAATACTCGTCTATCTTTGGGAATCTTGAGAAGGTCTTCTCTGACCTCTTCATCTAATTTCATCAGACTGTCTTGATAAACTTTGGCATTTTTTTGAAAATAACCAGCTTGGCTAGGATATTTTTTTGAAAGCTCTTGGGCGATATAAGCTGTTGCGGCGTGCCAAAGCTGTACATCAAACCAAATATGTGGATCTGGAGCTTCTCCCATTCTTTGAATTTTTTGGGAAGGAATACCCTCCGAAACTGCAAATACAGGTTTCTGTTGTCCTAATTTTTCAAGTACTTCTGCCATTTTTCCTTCTAAATATAGTCCATTATAAAAGATTACATCTGCCTCTCGAAGCTGACTTAAATCTTGGCGAGTGGCTTTATAAAGGTGAGGATCTACTCCTGCTCCCATGAGTGATTCTACTCTGGCACTATCTCCTGCTACATTTTTGATGATGTCAGCAATCATTCCCGTAGTCGCTAAAAAGAAAGGCTTCTTTCCTGAGTCTTGATTTTCATTGGTAGAATTAGGCTCACAAGAGATTAGCAAGCTCAACAAAATAACCAAGCAAAAATAAATTCGTTTATGTATCACAAAAACTATCTTCATGTATTTAATCTAACATCGATTTTAAAGTACTCCTAATTATCAAAGTTAAAGAGTTTTCGATACATTTCAAAATAATCTAAAAATAAATTTAGACTAGTCTAAATTCTAATCAAGTCATTAGGTCTTTAGTAGATGAAATGTGAGGATTCAGTGATAGGAATGATGTAATGGATTATTTTTTCACTTATACTTCCCCTATTAGCCTGCTAGGTTTCGCTCAGATCAATGGTTTGTATATTATATTATCGTTGGATTAGATTGTAAGTAAGAAAATTACATCTTATATTTGAGTGTCAATGATTCGTAAAGTTTGCTCATTCTGGTCATAGCGTCTTGCCGCACAACAGCAAACTGGTCTGATGGGTCTCCCTCAGAGCATATTTTTGCATCATATAGTCATTGTTTTGGATGTAAAGTAAGAAAAGTATATCTTAGTATTTCAGAATTTTATTTTATATTTGAGTTTGACTGATTCGTAAAGTTTGTTCTTAGCGAGATGCTCAAAACAGTTTACTGTTGTGGGTATGTAAGACGCTAAGAGCAGA
>JBBRUH010000337.1:0-6567 GCA_038248005.1 Cytophagales bacterium
AAGCAACTCCACCATAAGGTATTATCGGTTTAAAACCCATAAATAAAGGTATAGATAAAGCTACTTCCGTTCCAGCGTGCCTTACCTTTGTTGTATCAGCATAACTCCATGCTCCTGTAGCATTCTGATCTATTTTATAATTTGAGTGAAACCCTGTAATATCAATAATGATGGGATATAAAATATATCTCATACCATAAGCAAAACTAAGTGGATCTCGTGTGATTAATCCATTTTGAATAGATTGTCCAAAAGTCCCATTTAAAAAATTGCTCTGATGATACCCGAAATGAAAGTAAAAACCTTTGACAGAGTTATTTGTCTTTTCAAAAGTACTCTGTGCGAAAGAAGTCTTACATAGTACAAATACAAAAATAGATGTTAATAATATTATTCTTAGTTGCATAGTATTTAGTTCTTAAATTTATATTCAATCATTTGCAATTATTCTTAGAAGATAAGTAATTCTAAGAGTCTAACTTAACATAAATAGGTATTTTCTAATCTTCCAAATTCACCCTAAAACTCCCATTGCTTACAGTGATTGTTTCCTCCATAAGAATTTGAAAGGGGCTTAGTGCCGTAAAACTGAAAGTACCTTTAATGGTATTAGCAGTTTTTTCTGTAATGGTAATGTTACCTTCGTTTGTATCTGTGTAAGTTTCATCGCCATTCTTGAAAAACTGCCCAGCGTACTCGTCTGCATTACTAAAAGCATGTTCTCCCAAAGTAGCATTTTTGGGGATAGTTAGTTGAAGGCTGTTTTGGTCGGCATCTGTCCCTGTTACAAACCAAAGTGTTGGATACTCCTGAAATTCAATAGCTACTACTTGTGTTGCATCGAAACTAAAATTATTCATACTCACAGTAGCTTTCATTTCCACAGATGCCTGTGGATTAGTACCTTCATTGTCTTTCCCACAAGCAAATAATAGCACACACAAGCAAAAAATTAACATTGTTTTTTTCATCATCATTTTATGTTTAAAGTTTATAATCTAGCCCTACCAAAGTCATTTAAAAAAATACTGAGGGATTCTTAATGATATTATTCCCAACGACACCAAAAAATCTTGGAATAATTTAAAATATTCTGTAAGTAATTGATAATCAGAAAGAAAAAATATTAAATTTTTTGGTAGTCCAATAGTTAAATGTGTGTGGCTCAAAAAAGCCTTTTACTCTCACCCCACCCGAACCCTCCCTTCTGGGAGAGGGCTTCTTCTTATTTATCAATGAGTTAAGCTTCCCCTTCTCCCTAGGGGAAGGGGGGCTGAGGGTTAGGGCTAAATCGGGTAAAAAGGCTGTACACACTTTAATCACGGACTACCTATTTTTTTATCTTATATTTTTTTTCATTTTGGCGTAAAAAGTGGTATGATGGAAATGGTATCTTAAAACAGATTTATGACTTCTAAAGAAAGAAAAAGAATCAAAGCTTGCATCGAGAACGGCTCACAACTCTTACAACTTAAAAGCGATGACCTACAAGAAGCTGGGAAGGCTTTTGAAGAGATTTATAAGTGCTATTGGGCAGATTTCAAGAAGTGGTTCTATTATGAAAAAACCCAAAATAAATTAATTGCATTCGAGGTAGAAGATATTTATCACGATACTATGCATACTATCTGGAAAAATATCAGAAATGGGAAAATATCTATCCTAAAAAATACGGTTATTTTTGGAGGTAGCTCTTATGGAAAAAATATTTTATGGAATGCACTCAAAAAAGAAAGAAGAAATCATAGAATAGATGCAGCCGAATATATACTGTATGGAAATAAACTATCTCAATTGGAAGCAGCTTTGCGAGATGAACTTGACCAAATATTTCCCACAAAAATAAAAGAAACTGGATACCCTTGTGAGGTACTTCTTACTGCAAAATTTTACGAAAAACAAAGTTACAAGCAGATGGCACAAAATTATCCTGACGTAGTAGCGAATTTCTGTGCTGAAATCTCAGACCCAATAAAGAGAATGGAGAAAAGTTTTAAGCAGTGTTTGGATAAATTAAAAAATTTGATGGCAGGATATAAGTATAAGTAAGCATTCTACACACAAAAATATAATAACCATGAACAAACAAGAAAGTATAGATTTTATTGCTCGCTACTTTGCTGACGAGCTAAGTGAAGAAGAGAATATTTCGTTCCTCAAAAAAATTAAAGATGACAAACAATTTGCCCGTTGGACAAATAATTATCTGCAAGTCTCAAAACATTTAAATGATAAATTAAAAACTATTGAGATGGAAAATAAAGAAAATATTTTTGAGGAAATAGATGATTCCCTTTTATCAAGAATGAGGGGCTGGGATAAAAAGTTGAAAGAAGACGCAGAATCAGCAAAAAGGCAAAAAATATTTAGTTTCATTACGCTATCTATCATAATAGTTTTATCTATTGTCTGGTTTTTGAACAGCTACCATTCTAAAGATACTTACTCAAAAACATCTTTAACCACAGAGGACTCTACAAAGACCTTTATTGAAAAAGAAAATAATTTAGCAGAACAGTATCAAGACTCCAACAAACAAAAAACTGATATTCAAGAAAAAAATAAAATTCAGAAAGAGACACCTAAGAATACTATTTCTGAAAATAACCCAAATACTACAGAAGTAGATCTTAAAAATTTTGAAGTAGAAAACTACGAGCTGGACAATATGGCGAGCCAAGCCGATGATGGGTCTAACAGGGGAAGTAAATTTAAAATAAACTTACCCAAAAATAAAAATAATTTTGATAAAGAGGTGTTTTATGAATGGGAAAATGAAAATCGTAAAGGAATCTATACTTTACAAATCTTAGATAGATATGGCGAAAGAGTGGGTAAGACTCACAAAATTCAGTATCAAGAGCCTTTGGTAACTTTCCGATTGAATTTAAGCTTATTTGAGCCTGCACTTTATTACTGGAAGTTAGAGCATACAAGCGAAGAGATACCCATGTACGGAAAGTTTTTTGTGAAAAAGCCTAACTAAACTGATAAGGATTCCAAGTCTGTAAATATGGAATCCTTATAAAAATTTATTCTGGCTTCCAGTTTAATACAAAACCAGCCCAAAATCTTGGAAGAGCATCATCTTTATTATTATTGAGTAATTTGATTTTTGCTAGTTGTAGTGCTTCTGGATAATCTTTTCCTGCAAGAACATTTAGATAAAAGGAAATCATCAAATCTTTGGTGTGTTTATCGCTTACCTTCCAAAGTGAATAAATCATACTATTAGCTCCTGCATACAAAAAGGCACGAGTGATAGCCATTATGCCCTCTCCTGGCACATATCTACCTAATCCACCCTGGCAACTACTCAAAACAACCAAATCAGCATTTAACCACATACCAAATACTTCATCAGTAAATAACATACCATCTTCTGCTGCTTGCTCATTTTTGATGCTTTCATCATATATAGTCTGTTTAGGTTGGTAAGCTGCGATGGCTGATTTATCTGTATTGAAAGAATTAAAGAAACCATGTGTAGCAAAATGTAAAATTTTTGCTTTGCCTGCATGGGCTTTCATGTTTTGTTCGGTAGCCATCGAATCCAAATAAATAGCTATTTTTTTATTTTTCTGTTGAAAAAAATAAGTAATAGAATCCACCTCAATCTGACTATATTTGAGGTATTCCAAACGACCATCTTTCATCACCGTAATACTGCGATTGATTTCAGCATCTAACAAAGCCATCGATAAACTTACTTCTTCTTCCTCGCTTTTGAGCGATTCTTGTATCGTTCCACGAGATTGTATAAGTGTTTCTGGGTCATTTTTAAAGATTGGAGCAAAAGCCATAAAATCCACAGTTGTTGGAACGTTAACTCTTCCTAAATCCGAAAAAATTAGAGTAGCTGAGGGATAATAACTTACCTGATAATCTTTGATGAGATAAGGTAAAGAACTATAGGCTATAGCAAAGATATTACGAGGGTCTTCTGCTAAGAGTTGTTTGGCTGATTTGGGAATATCCTCAAATAATGTTTCAAAAGGCAACTTAGCCAATTCTCCTTCAGGAATGATTATCAAATGTTTTTTGTCTTTCAATAATTTACGAGCAGGGCTGATAAGTAATTGATAAAGTATAGTGCCCAATTTAAAATGTACTCTTTTAGTGTCATTCTCAGGAGCAAATAAAGTAGCTCTATAGACTTTGATTTGTTTTTCTAAACTGTCAGGATGGATACCGAGTTCAAATACCTCGAAATGCTGTTTATCAATCGCAAAAAGATAGGTATTGTCTTCTCCACGTGCATATTCTAACAGGATTTGATTATCGGATAGCTGGGATTGAATCTGCACCGTGTTCAGATAGTTAGAAGTTGAAATTTTGTATCCCATTTTTGTATTATTTGATTGTCCATGCTGCCTTATTTTTTCATAAAGCAAATAATACTTATTTTTTTCGCTCATTTCAAAAGCCTTAATTTTATTATTGATTCTTAGATAATAAGCAAGGATTTCTGTTATAATTATAGATGTGTTTCCTCGATATTCCAAAAAATCATCAGGCAAAAAACACTTTGTAAATTGGTACTTATCTGAGATTTGTTCTAACATCTGGTATGTTTCTTCTGCAATTTTTTTATGCTTTTCTGTATTTATATTATCACAAATTTTTGCTTTTAGTCGCATTACATTCATTAAATGGCCAGAGTATTTAACTGTATCTTCTATTGAAGGATTTTTAGCTATATCAGTAGAATCTGAAAAAATTTGACAAATATGATATAAACTTTTTTGTAAATGCTCCAAAGATTTTTGCGAATCATTCTTATCATAATAATAAATGCTTGCAAAGTGAAGATGATTTAGAGCATCATTAGTATTTTTTCCATTGTTATGTTTTTTAATAATCGCAGAGCTTTTTATCAAATACTCGAGGGCTTCGTCTGTTCTACCAAGCAAATTTAAACTTATAGCATACATTCTATAGTTAGTAATCCACTGTGCGTCATTTTCCAAAAAAACTTTTTTTCCAAATTCAATACACTTTTCTTGGTATTCAAAAGACTTCTCATACATTTTTTTTGCTGCATATAATCTGCCTATGTTACCCGAAATCTTACTTTTATATGCGTAGTAGGTAGAATTTTTGGGAGAGTATTCTAAAATAGAATCAGCAAGTTGATAGTACCTTTTGGCAGAGTCTAGTTCATAT
This sequence comes from Cytophagales bacterium, assembly GCA_038248005.1. GTDB lineage: Bacteria > Bacteroidota > Bacteroidia > Cytophagales > Microscillaceae > JAABSX01. Next base: position 5,167 of record JBBRUH010000337.1, read on the forward strand.
AAATTTGTATAAGCATCTGCTATATTGGCGTGTAGATTCACAAGGGGTTGTTTGAATGAAGTGCTATTCTTATACAATTTTTCAAACATACTAAGACTTCTTTGATAGGATACCAAAGCACTATGATAAGCATAAAGTCTATTTTCAGCATTTCCTTTTGTTTCAAGTAAGCCTGCTAAGGTTGTTGTAAAAGAGTGAGAATGTTTACTCCTTTTCATAAATTCACGATACCCCTTATTGTATGCCTCTGATGAAGCATTTATAGTATTCTGGTATTGTTCCAAATAAAAATAAAGATGTGCGATTATTAAAGTAATATCAGCATAATACTCATCATTTTCTTTTTTATCTATAATCTCTTGCCTAAATCTCAAAGCCATTTCCAAAGCTTTTTCCTTTTTTATTTCAGGGTCCTGTGAGACTATCTCTAATTTCATAGTGTTGGATTTGAAATAAAATAGATTAAAAAACTTAGATTTACCTTTATTTTTTTTACAAATCTCAATAACATTATCTACACTAAAGTAAAAACTATCAATTTTAATTTCTGCAATATATTGATTGGCTTTACCAACATACTTCATCACTTCTACAGAATCTTTCATCAAGGATTCATTCTCCGTTTGAGCGTGTAAAAAATGGCTTAAACCCAAAGAAATAACTAATAGTAAAATAAACTTCATACAATTAAATTTTGTGTTTTAGAATAATTTAAAAATACCCCCCTTACCTAGTAGAGCATTAGGCAAATAAAAAAATAGTTGTCTACCTATTTTCAAGAGATTGTTCAAAGTTACAAAAATTATATATTTACACTATAAAGCAAAAATATCAGCATGATTTACCATTCAACACTTCCCTTTTACAGGAGATTTTTCGGGGCTTACGCCGCCCACAAGCATCACTGACGACTGGCATACTTGGAAGGTGAAAGTGAAGCAAGGCATCGCATATTATTATTTGAATGACAAGTTGGTGTATGAGCATAGTTATCAAGGCAGCATAGGCAATATCAAAATGTTTTCTATTCAATTCAGGGGTTCAGGCTGGGTAGATTGGGTACGTCTTTATGATGCCCAAGATAGGGAAGTTTATTTCGAGGATTTTGATAATTGTGAGAAACCTGCGAAGGTGAAAAGAAATTTATAATGGTGTTTCATAATTTGTACTACTAAATATTTTCTCGTATTGTTGGGTTTGTCACCCCAACAATACGAGAAAATGATACTACTCTTACTTAGGTTTAAAAATGTCTAATAACATCCAAGCTAAAAAAATCCATAGTGTAAATAATCCGTTGCAAAGTAGTAATTTAGTAAAAAAAAGCGATGACAAAAATAAAGTTGATTATCTACAACGATTTTGATGAAGAAGTTGGGTTTTTGGAAAAACAGATGGTTA
>JBBRUH010000338.1:0-6495 GCA_038248005.1 Cytophagales bacterium
GGCAGCACTTTGAGGCAGTACTTCTTGGATATAGACTCCCTCACTGATGTTTTTAAGTCCTTTTTCTTCTGCAAACTTACCATCTATTTCACGAATACTGATTCCTAGATAGCCTCTTTGTACTTGACCATATTCTATGAGGTCTTTCATTACTTTGCGTACTAGATTGACGGGTACTGCAAATGAATAACCTGCAAAAGTGCCAGTAGGAGTAGCAATGGCTGTATTGATACCTATAAGTTCTCCTTGAGTATTAATCAAAGCACCACCACTATTGCCAGGGTTTACTGCAGCATCTGTCTGGATAAATGATTCTATGGGTGCTTGGTCTTTGTCTCTCAGGATATTGAGATTACGTCCTTTGGCACTTATGATACCTGCCGTAACGGTGGATTCTAAATTAAAAGGATTACCTACTGCCAGTACCCATTGCCCTACTTTTACTTCATCAGAGTTGCCCAAGGCTAGGTTAGGAAGGTCATTGGCTTCTATCTTGATGACTGCCAAATCAGTAGAGGGATCTACTCCGACTAGTGTAGCTTTGTAAGATTGCTTATTCTGAAGGACTACTTCTATATCAGAAGCATCACCTACTACGTGATTGTTAGTTACAATGTAACCATCTTTGGAGATAATCACGCCTGAACCAGATGCTTGAATAGGGCCTTGAGGCATTCTTCTAAATTCACCGCCGTCTAATTGGTCGCCAAAAAACTCTCTGAAAATATCAGGCATCTCTTGCGTAGAGCGTCTATTGCCCTGAGATGTGCTGTTGTTTTGAGTGGTAGTAATATGAACTACACTAGAGGTGGTTTTGGCTGCTATTTCTGTGAAATCCATTGTTAAATCTAGCTCACCTAATCTTTCTTTTTTGGTGAGTTTAATAAGATTTTGGTTATCTGTATTGGGTTTATTTGTTTCTTCAAAGATGACCAAGTTTTTATCTAATCCTGCTATCTTATAGGTAGCAAGTGTGAGCGTACTGCTAAATACAGCCACTAAGAGTAAGGGAATTAATTTACTTTTATTCATGGGGTTATGTTTTGATTTATGGTTAATATAATGAATGATTTATTTCATTCTTAGTTTCTTTAAGGTTATTTAATATGTCCTTTTTAACTTTCAAAATCTTAAAAATAAGATACTTGCCAAAAGAAAATGAGCCTACTCATATAAGACATTTTGTTGCCTTATCTATTTAAAAATAATGACACTTTGTCCTAAGGAACAATAATTGAGTAAAGTGGCAAGTTAGTTAAAGCACTCATTATCAAATTATTAAAAACTTATGAATTATCTCTTACTAAGATAGTTTTCTTGATTCACCATTTGCTCATTTAATTAACAAAAGTTATCTAAGAATTGATTCATCTTTAAGACTTTTTAACAAATGATAACAAATTAGGATTGAAAATAAGCCTCCATCATTATTTTTCAGAATTTAATAACGCACTTAGGTAAAAAATCTTGTATCCTTTTCTGTTCTGTGCTGTTGAGAGGGTTTTTTTGTAGATTGAGTTCTCTGAGATTGGTGAGATTACGTATTTCGGCATCAAAGCCTTTTATTTGATTATTTTTGAGGTTTAGAAGTTGTAATGCGTCAAGCTGTGAAAGTTTTGCGGGGAGGGTCTTGAGTTGGTTTCCTTCTAGGCTAAGGGTTTTGAGTTTTTTCATCTGTTGGATTTCAGTAGGGAGAGTAGAAATGAGATTATTATTTAATCTAAGTGCAATGAGTCCCTCTTGTTTAGAAAGTCCTTCAGGGAAGGTTTGTAATTGGTTATCAGATAAATCAAGAAACTCAAGACTGGAGAGAACGCCCATTTCTTCAGAAAACTGAGTGATTTGGTTATTTTCTAAGAATAAGAATTTTAGATTTTTTAAATTTCCTAGTTCCTTGGGTAGATTTCGGAGAAGATTGTTCTTGAGATATAGGTATTCAAGATTAGTTAATTGTCCGATAGAAGAGGGCAATTTACTCAGTTGATTTCCCTCTAAATCAAGTACTTTTAAATTGGTAAGACTATCAAGATTATTAGGAAACTGAGTGATTTGGTTTTTTTCTAAATCAAGTACTTCTAGATTAGTCAGCTTACCAATCTCTGAGGGAAGATTAGTGAGTGCATTTCCCTCGAGGTCAAGGATTTCTAAGCTATTTAATTGTCCTATTTCAGGAGGAAGTGAAGTAATCTGGTTATAGTCTAGGTAAAGGAGTCTAAGGTTTTTGAGTTTTGATATATCATTAGGTAAGCTAGTAAGTTGTGTCCCCCACATATCTAATACTTGCAGTTTGGCTAATGTCATTAAAAAAGAAGGTAATTCTTTAATAGGATTTAGCCCTAAATCTAGGTATTGTAGATTTTTAAACTTTTCGATGTCATTGGGTATATTTTCAAGACCCTCATTGCGTAGTTTGAGTGCAAATACGCTTTCGGCTTCCTCTAGGGCATCTTCAAGAGAGGTATAGATTTTAACTTTTTCGAGGGCATCAAGACTTAATAAATTATTTTGGGCAAGAGAGATTTCTCCAATTAGCAAACAAAAAAACAGGACAATATACTTTGTGGGCATAGTAAAAAATGGGTTATTATAATGAAAGTCTAATTATAAAGCTAAAATATTTCTGCGAAATTAAAGCCAAAAAAAACTTATTTCAGGAAAAATGTAAAATCATGGTGAAAGTAGTGATTTCTTAAAATTTATATCATAACTGCTTCATAAATCATAAATATTTTTTGTGAGTTAACTGTTTTCTTGTGAAGAGGCGCTTATTTGATTGAGATTTTGATTGATGTCATGAATTACTCGGTCTAGCTCTTCTGCACTTTTTTGAATTTGATTTAAATAGAATTGCTTTTCACTATCTGTGGTATTTTCCAGATTTATGAGTGTAATTAAGCCTAAGACATTGGTAAGAGGGCTGCGTACTGTATGGCTATTAGAGAAAGCATATTTTCTTAGTTTTTCATTGGCAAGTGCTAAGGTTTTGGTTCGGTCTTGTACTTTTTGTTCAAGGTTTTGATTAAGGCTTTTCATGTTTTGCTGTGACGCAAAGAGTTCTTGATTTGTTTCCTCTAAAGTACTCGAGTAGTAGCTTATCTTTTCATTTTGGTTTTTTAGGAGTTCATTGTTTTTTTGTTCTTTGAGGTAACCTCTGCGAATAAACCCAAGCCAAGTACCCACTAAAATTAACACAAGCAAGATAGAAAAAATAATGAGGTATTGCATCTCTAATACCTTTTTTTGACTCAGAATTTTTGCTTTTTGTAAACTTTTTTCTTTGAGAAGGAGTTCATTTTCATATTCTTTTCGCTCCATTTCTAGGGCTTGTATATTCTGTGCATTTTTTTGATTATAAATGGTATCGTTATAAGCTTGCACTAACGTTTTAAATTCAAAAGCATTTTCATAATCATTTAATTTTGAATAGATATTAGCTAAGTTATCACACGCACTTAGCATTTGTTCTTTAGCTCCAATTTTGAGAGCTAACTCATAAAACTGTTTTGCTTTCTGTAAGGCTTTATCATATTGATTCATGCCTATATAGAATTTAATAAATGAGTTGTAAACATTTCCTATCAGGTATTCATCTCCATAGGCTTTACTCTTGGAGTCTGCTATGTTCAAGTATTCTAAAGACTTAGCATAGTTTTTTTTCATTTGATACTTTCTTCCTAAGCTTATCAAGCTCTTAATCTCAGAAGATACATCTTTCATTTTTATGGCTATTTGCATAGCCTCTTTATGTTGGGTAATAGCAGAATCATATTTACCTTGTTTTGAATAGATAAGGGCAAGGTTATTTAATGACACAGACATTGCATGGTAGTCTTTTATTTTTTGGTCTATTTTCAAGCATTTTTGATAGTATTCACTCGCTTTTTTAAATTTATCTTGAAAAAAGTAAATATTCCCAATATTATTAAGACACATGCTTATGTCTTTATGACTTTGGATTTTTTCACAAATTTTTAATGCTTTAAAATACTGCTCTAATGCTTTATCATATTCAGCTTTACTTTCATAAATCAGCCCAGTATTACTATAGGTCAAGGCGACTCCTCTCTGATAATTGATTTTTTTATACAGTTTTTGAGCTTTTTGATAAAAACCTTGTGCTTCTTTATATCTATTACCATAAAAGTATGCCAATCCCAAGTGATTATAAGCATCGGCTTCTTGTTTAGTATTTTTGTTTATTTTAGCTAATTCTAAAGCTTTGAGGGCATATTCTTTTGATTTTTTTATGTTTGAGTAAGTATATTCATAGCTTAATTCACTATAAATATCAGTGCGAAGCTCATCAGAGATATTTTTGTTTAATTCTTTGTGTAGGCTGTCAATTTTCTGGGCAAAAAGCAATTGTGGAGTGAAGAATAAAATAATAATACAAATTAAAAAATGATTAATTTTCATAGATTGATATTTTGCATTAAATTCAGATATAAACGTTTATTTAATCTTCAAAGTTTTCTAAGTTATGATTAATTTCATGAATAATTGTATCTAGTTTTTCTGCACTTTTCTGGAGTAAGTCTATGTATTTTTGGGTATCAGGGTGTTGTAGCCCAGTGATGTGTATTACTTCAATTAATCCTAATATATTGGCAAGAGGCCTGCGTACTGTATGACTATTAGAAAAAGCATAGTTTTTGAGTTTTTCATTGGCCTCTTCTAAGGTCTGGGTTCTGTCTTTTACTTTTTGCTCAAGGCTTTGATTGAGTAGTCTTATTTCTTGTTGAGTAGCCAGTAACTCTTGGTTGGTTTCTTTGAGAGCCCCTGAATAGCGTTCTATTTTTTGATTTTGAATTTGTAAGAGAGTATTATTTCTCTGCTCTGCTAGATAGCCTTTGCGAATAAAGTTAAGCCAAGTACCCAATAAAACCAATATCAGTAGGATAGAAAAAATAATAAGATACTGAACATCTAACGCTCTTTTTTGATTTTCAATATCGATTCTTTGCAAGTTTTTTTCTTTTAGTAGAAGTTCATTCTCAGCTTCTTTTCTTTCTAACTCTATGACTTGAATGTTCTGTGCATTTTTTTGACTATGAATCGTATCATTATAAGCCTTTGCTTGTTTTTGAAACTCAAAGGCCATTTGATAATCATTTAATTTAGAATAGATATTGGCTAGGGCATCACAAGCAGTTAAGATTTGTTGTTTGGCTTTGGTACTCAGGCTTAACTCATAAAACTGCTTGGCTTTCTGTAAGGCTTTCTCATATTGATTCATAGCTAAGTAGGTATTAATCAGTTCATTATAGCTTGCACCTATCAGAAGTTTATTCTCAAAGATTTTACTTTTATTTTCTGCTATTAAGAGATATTCCAATGACTTTTCAGAGTTTCCTTTTTTTCGGTAATCTCCTCCTAGATTAATCAGACTACTGATTTCGGAAGAAGTATTTTTAGTTTTTTGAGAGATAATTAATGCCTTTCTGTGCTGAGAGATAGCTTCATCATACTTGCCTTGATTGCCATAGATCATAGCCAGATTGTTGAGGCTTGCACTGATGGCGTTATAGTCATTTATTTTTTCATCAAGCTTTAGGCATCTTTCATAATATTCTTCTGCTTTCTTAAATTTATCTTGTAAAAAATAAATATTACCTATGTTGTTAAGACACATGCTAATGTCTTTGGAGTCCTGTCGCTTTTCACAAATATCCAGTGCTTTAAAATAGCAATTAATAGCTTTATCATATTTTGCTTCATTTTCGTAAATGAAACCTATATTGTTAAAAGTAATAGCCATCCCTCTTTGATAGTTGATTTTTTTGTAGAGTTGTTGAGATTCTTGATAATAGCTGAGTGCCTTACTAAAATGATTACTATAAAAATAAGCTAACCCTATATGATTTAGTGCATCCGCTTCCTGCCTGATATTTTCGTTCTCTTTAGCTAATGCTAGGGCTTTGAGTCCGTACTCTTTTGCTTTTCCTATATTAGAATAAGTATATTCATAGCTTAGATTATTATAAATATCAGCCCTTACTACATCATCTATATCTTTTTTAAGTGCTTTTTGCAGACTATCGATTCTTTGTGCTGACACAAAACTTATAGTGTACAGAAAGCAAAATAAAAATAAGAGGAAATAACGAATAACATTAACCATTTTTTGATATTGATGTGAATGGATTACTAAAAAACCACAATAAACCAAATTAGTTATTTATATCTTAGTTAATTTCTGTTTTAATATTTTTTTAGAACATGTAATCTTAATTATTTTTGTGAAATTTTTTTGCTGTATGTATAATTAGTTTGAAAATTTAAGTGAAAGAGTAGGTAGGAAACAGGAATGAGAAGTGAGAAGATAGGAATGAGAAGTGAGGAGAGCAGAAATTAGTCAAGAAGTTCAACCCTTCTTATTCTAAGATTATTTTCAATACAAGTCCATTTTTCAGACTTAAAAAGTAAGTTCCAACTCGAATGCCTTGAATCTCTACAGAGTTACGAGTGGCTTCTTGCTTGACTTGGAAAGGAATA
>JBBRUH010000339.1:0-6469 GCA_038248005.1 Cytophagales bacterium
AAATCTATCCTTAATTCCCTCAACAATTCAACCCTTCGTTAAATCTATCCCTAATTCCCTCAACTAATTCTCTCTTGTAGATTTTTGATTTGTTGGGCTAAGTCTATTTTTTGGGGATAAATTCGCTGTAACAGTCGGTAAGATTTCAATGCACCTTTGAGGTCGTGAATGACCATATAAATGCTAATCATCCCTGAGATAGCTCCAAAATGACGAGGCTCTAGGCGAAGCGTTTCTTCTATATCTAGTAGAGATGCCTTGTAATCTCCTCTCAAAAAGTAGGCAGTTGCTCGCTTGTTCCAGCCTTCAGCAAAATCAGGATTAAGCGTGATAATTTGACTAAAATATTCTATAGCTTGGGTATGTTCTTTCTTTTGGACTGACTCTGCTCCTTTTTCCATCAGAACATTGAGCTGAGGACTTCCACTATCAAGCCATATTTCCCAGATTTGTGTTTCTATCTTTCCAATTTCATATTCGTCTTTGGTTTCTTGTAGATAATTAAACAAATCGTTTAGTTTTTCTTCCGATTGTTTTGGATGATACATAAAGCAAGTTTTTTAAAGTTCAAAACAGTGTGTCATCCCTTTTACATCATATAATATGCCATTGATTTTGGAGAAAGTATAAGTATTTTTAAATTCAGTATGCTTATATAAGTAAATAACTGATAATCAAAACTTTAATTAGAGTTAAGGGTTATATATTTTTTTAATGAGAGTAAACTAAAAATGATTTTCAAAACTTTAAATTTAATCACAAGTTAAATAAAATATATAAATCATCATTTTTTATTTATTGAATAAACCCCAACCTAACACGCATTTATTTATGGATATGTCCTCAAAAATCAGAAAAGCTTTTGTAGAATATGTGCTAGAAAATGAGCAAGCTCCTAAATCTATTTACAAATTAGCCAAAAGTGTCAAGCTCAAAGAAGAAGAATTTTACGAGCATTATACTAGCATAGCTGCCATTGAAAATGACATCTGGCGTGGCTTTTTTGAAGAAACACGCAAGCGAATAGAAAGTGAAGAGGTCTATGCTTCTTACTCAGTTCGTGAAAAAATGCTTGCTTTTTATTATACTTGGATTGAGGTACTCAAAGCCAATCGTAGTTATGTTGCTAGTATCTATCACGAGCACAAAAGCTCTATGAAAGTGCCTGCTTTCTTTGAGTCTTTTAAAGAGGAATTTCACGATTATACAGAAAATCTTATCCTAGAAGGGCGTGAGACACAAGAAATCACCGAAAGACCTTATATCGTAGACATGTATCCTAAGATTTTTTGGACACAAGCCTTGCTTATTTTACGCTTTTGGGTCAAAGATTTGAGTCCTAATTTTGAGAAAACAGATGTTTATGTAGAAAAAGCAGTCAATTTTGCTTTTGATGTCATGGGTAAAACTTCCCTTGACTCGGCTTTTGATTTCTTTAAATATGCTTTTCAAAATCGTTAGTTAAGTCCTCATTTGAAGGTTTAAGCGAAGACGCTTGAATCAACATGTGAAGATGTTTGAGCCAGTATGTGGCTTTTTATTTGAAGGCTCAAGCGAGGATGTTTGAACTAGGATGTAATCTCATATCTTCCTTAACTGTTGTATTTAATATTGAACTTTATAAAAACCATGAAATCACAAAAAAATATTCCTACTGGTAAGATTCAGCGTGCGACTCGTTTCGTTGCTACTGGTGTGAAGGTAGGAGGAAATTATATAAAGCATTACGCCAAAAAGGCATTTAATAAAGACCTCAGCAAGGACGAACTCCACGAAGACAATGCTCGAGACATCTATGATGCCCTCAGCAATCTTAAAGGAAGTGCATTAAAAGTAGCTCAGATGATGAGTATGGATAAAAACATGCTTCCCAAAGCCTACACCAATCGCTTCACGATGTCGCAATACAGTGCACCCCCACTTTCAGGCCCTTTGGTAGCCAAGACTTTTAAGCAATATTTTGGCAAAACGCCTTCTGAGATTTATGATAAATTTAGCAAGGAAGCCGTCAATGCTGCCTCTATCGGACAAGTGCATTCTGCCGAAATAAATGGTAAAAAACTTGCCGTCAAAATCCAGTATCCTGGCGTGGCGGATAGTGTCAGCTCTGACCTGAAAATGGTGAAGCCTTTTGCTAGTATTATTCTAGGCTTGCCTGATAAAGACATAGACAAATATCTATCTGAGGTAGAGTCTAAGCTGATGGAAGAGACTGATTATGAGCTAGAACTAAGACGCTCAGTAGAAATCTCTAAAGCTTGTGCACACATTCCTCATCTTGTATTTTCAAATTATTATCCTGAGTATTCTAGCAAAAAAATCTTGACGATGGACTGGCTAGAAGGAAAGCACCTCAAAGAATTTATGCAGACCAATCCCTCAGATGAGGTAAGAAATCAGATTGGTCAGGCACTCTGGAATTTTTATGATTTTCAGATGCACACCCTCAGAGAAGTGCATGCTGACCCGCACCCAGGTAATTTTTTGATGCGTGAAGATGGCACGCTTGGTATCATTGATTTTGGCTGTATCAAGGAAATCCCTTCTGATTTTTACAAAGATTTCTTTATGGTCATTAATCCTCATTTGCTTAAGGATGAAGAAATGATGATGGATAATTTTTATAAGATGGAGTTTCTTAATAAGAATGACAAGCCCGAAGAAGTTGCTTTTTATACAGAAGTATTCAAAAAAATGATTGGCTTATTGTGCCGTCCTTTTAGAAGTGAATATTTTAATTTTAGTGATGATGAATATTTCAAAGAGATTTTTGAGTTTGGTGAAAGACTTTCTACCATGCCCGAAATTCGTAACTCCAAAGAAGCTCGTGGCTCAAAGCACTCACTATATATCAATAGGACTTATTTTGGCTTATATTCTATCTTAAATGAATTGAAAGCAAACAATATCAAGACGATTCGCCCTGCTTGGCTAGATGAGCCGCTAGAGGTAAGTCAGTAGCCCAAAGTAGTTCTACTTTTATGTGAAATAAATCTTAATCAAAAAAAGAGTTTACAGGCTGTAAACTCTTTTTTTGATTAAGATTTATAACAAAATGCTCTAAGTAAAGGATAAGTTATTAGAGTCTATTTATCTGATAGTTAAGAACTTATAATTTATCACCAATAACTTATTATTCAGCTTAAGGCTTCTCTTCTGTTACATCAGGAGTTTTTCCCTCTGGCTTGTCTTTTTTCATAAAACTTCCAAAGAAATTTTTAGCATTCTTAGAGAGCGCGCCCATTTTCTCTTTAGCTCCTTCTGCTAAGTCACCAAATTTCTCTTTAGCATCCTCCGTAAAATCTCCAAAACGCTCACTCAGTGTCGCATCGGGTTCACCTGTGAGGGCTTCGTGTACTTCAGCTTTGATGAGCCATCCTAGATTTTTAGTGGCAGTGAGTACTTGGTCATCTACCGTATCAGCTACTCTTTTTTTGATAAATTCGATAGCAGCTGCTGCGGCAAGGTCAGCCTTGTCTTTGGGCAAGTCTGCATGTGCTGCGATGTATTTGCTTAATTCTTCCATGATTCAAAAGGGATAAAAAGGTTTAGAAATCTTATACAAGTAAATCATAAATATTGGATAAAGCAAGGCAAGCACAAGAGAATTATCTACAAAATTTATCCAGTCAGCCAGCCATCCTAAGTATATAGCAAAAAACTACCTTAATTATGATAAAAAGAAATATTTATGTACTTGCTTTTATGATATTCTGTGGGCTAATGTCTTGTGCAGAATCTACGGAGGATGACATCTCACACATCAATACTGCATTGCAAGATTATGCAAAAAAAGTAGAATCAGAGCGTCCTGATATTTTAAGGCAATTTTTAAGAAAAGTAAAAATGGAAGGCTCAGAAGAGGGTAGAAGGGCATATTAGAGAGAGCTAAAATACTCAGTAATACTACGAAAAAGATGCTTACTTACCTTGAATCGCTACAAAAAACAGCTACTCCGCAAATTGCTATTAAAGAAGTTACACAGAAATATCAAGCATTTATTGAGTGGCTCTACCGAGAGAATAAGGATTTAGGGTTTGTCCTTTCTTCTGATTTTGCACTGCAAGATACTGACAAAGATACATTACTGACTTTAAGTTCTAAGAATAAATCACTTAGTATTCACTCCTTAAATTTACTCAAAGAACAAGTGATTTTTTATGAAGAAGAAATATTAAAAAAACTGGGTGCAGGAGGTGGTTATTGGGAAATCGTCTGTTTTGAAGACTATATGAAAATGAATATACCTTCTTCGGTCATAACACAATGGGAGTATTATGAGGCAGAAGTCTATTTAGGGCAAACTATGAGAGATTGGCGAAATGTGTATATCCGCTCTATCATTGTCAATGATAAGCACGTCTATCATGAAGATCCACTTTCAGGTGAAACAAAATGGAAGACAAAAGGACTCAAAGAGGGCTGGAATACTTGGGAAGCAAAAATCAATGTATCTGCCTATGGTAAAGATACACTGATAAAACTGCAAGGAAAATACTTGGTTACTGAAACAAAATAAGACATGAAATATTATCAATGGATTTTTATAGGATGCTTTTTAGGCATATTGGGGGTCTGTCAGGAAATCAATCAGGACACTATCAAACAGTTAGAATTTTCTCAAAATTAGCCGTGCAAATCGGAGCTGTCTGCCAAATGGGTATCCAATCCCTGACTATAAAACAGCAAGTAAATTGATTTTGGCGAGATAACTAAAAATAAATTGTCAAGAAAACATAGGTTCACAAAAGTAACTCCAAAGATTTTCAATGGAGTAGAGGCTGTCGTAGTCCAGCCATATAGATATTTTTCTATAAAATAAATGACTATCAGCATTGATGAAATTTTAGCTTCAAAACTTCGTTTTGAAGCTAATGTTTACAATGTTGAAGGGCGAAAAGCAAAAGAAACTCTCAAAAATTGCAAATGGGAAGTGAAAAATCTTTGTGGTTCTGATGGTTTTGCAACAGCATATCATAGAGGTAGGTTTAAGAGAATTTATATTGACAAATCGGGCATTCCTATTTTTCAACCCTCACAGATTTTAGAAATTTACCCAAAACCTTATAAATTCATTTCAGAATTTACGGATACAGATATTGATGCTTTAAAAGTAAAAACAGGGCAAATGTTGTTGTCTTGTTCGGGTACAATTGGAAAAGTTTCAATAGTTACGGATAAATTAAATGAACAAGTTTTTAGCCACGACTTAATTCGTATTAATTCATTAAATAAAAATGAAATTGGATATATCTACACATATCTTTTAAGTGATATTGGTAATACAATTTTAATAACAAATAATTATGGTGCTGTTATTAAACATATTGAGCCTGAACACCTTGAAAATGTTCCAATTCCAAATCCAAGCAAAGAAATAAATAAAAGAAAGAATTCATAACTTAATTATGACCTCTTTTGATTTACGTGACCAAGCAAATGAATTAATTGACCAAGCTGAAAAACTTTTTATTGATGCTTTAAAACTTCCTTCATTTGACACATTACAACCAAATTATTACGATACTGAAAGTGAAGTAAAAACTTATAGTGTTAGGTTAGATTTATTGAATAATCGTTTTGATGGTTCATATCACAATCCAGTTGTAATGAACATAATTGACTGTTTCTTGGATAATGCTGAAAGCATTAAAACATTATCAGATGTATGTTCAGAAATTACAATGCCGGGGATTTTCAAAAGAAATTATGTAAGTAAGGAGGACGGAGTTCCATTTTTAGGAACTAACGACATTTTACAACTTTCGCCAAACGTAGAAAAATTTCTTTCAAAAACAACACATAAAGTTTTAATTGAAAAACAGTTATCTGTAAAAGAAAACACAATATTAATAACAGACAGAGGTACAATTGGAAATGTTGCATTAGTGCCAGAATATTACGAAAGAGGCAAGTGGACAATAAGTCAAAATTCTATTAGACTTGTTCCAAACTCAAAAGAAATTGCAGGGTATATTTACATTTTCTTAAATAGCGAATATGGAAAAGTCTTAAGTAAAAGAGAAACTTATGGAGCAGTTATAGATATGATAGACCCAAAAAATGCAAGACAAATACCTATTCCAATACTAAAACAAAAAGACAAAATGGAAGAAATAAACAATTTGGCTTTAAAAGCAAATAAATTAAGAGCAGAAGCATATTACAAAGAACAAGACGCATTAAAAATACTAAATGACGAAGTGATTTATGCGACAAATTGAGATGAAGAAAAGGCACTAGGGCATAACAGGCGTTTGGCAAAAGTGGCGGTTCAGTGCTCCGCAGACACATTTGTGGTTAATCAAACATTGGTTCTCCGCATCAACATTTGTGGTGAAAATCGCCAACTTCTTGTAGCTGCAAAACGTCAGTCCGTCTAAAAACTATACGCTTCAAAGATAGCACAAATCCAAGAAAACTTCTTAACTTGTAGAATGAAATTTATTACAGGAAAAAACAGAGCCA
>JBBRUH010000340.1:0-6430 GCA_038248005.1 Cytophagales bacterium
GAAAAATATACTTTTAATTTTGGTTATCAATATATTTCTTTACCGAAATATGAGTTAAGTATATGTTCAAAATTAGTTTGCACTTTAATCTTGTTACAAGGAACTGATTATCAAAATCTTACTAAGATAACTCATCACTTACTTCAGAATATTATGCATAACTCGTCATCAAGTTCTATCATTACAAATTGGATTCTTCGGTGTCTATGGCTGGCGATGCTAGGGTTTTCGTGTTTACTAGTCATCATTACAATGGCTTATTTTTCGTTTAGGACGGATATTAATTTTTTACTTGCCAAGAAAGATTTTGTAAAAGATGAAATCTGGATGACTGTCTTTTACTTTCATATCAGTAGTAGTATTATCTGTTTGAGTACGGGAGCTTTCCAATTTGTATCTTCTCTCAGAAAAGAACCTTGGATAAAATGGCATCGAATATTGGGGAAAATGTATGTCTTTTCTATCTTATTTTTTGCGGCTCCTACGGGAGCATATATGGCAGTATTTGCTAATGGAGGCTTTGGAACGCAGCTTGGCTTTATTATTTTGTCAGTGCTTTGGTTTGTAAGTACATACATTGCACTTCAAGCAATTTTAGAAAAAGACATCCAATCACATAAAAAATGGATGGTTAGAAGCTATGCACTTACTTTTTCAGCAGTAACATTAAGGCTTTGGATGCCCATTTTATCAGGATATTTTGGAGTTGATTCTGACTTAACAGTAGTGATTACGGCTTGGATTAACTGGATTCCTAATTTATTGATAGGTGAGCTTATACTCATTTTTTTTCCAAAAAACATATAAAAACACAACCTTTTTCTAAAATTACGTTAAATAGATAAAATACGTTTAATCCTAAAAAGCCTTAATGACTATGAATTCCAAAAAACTTTTTTTTATTACTGGACTAGCTCTTCTTGTTACAGTTTTTTTGACCATTGCCGCTTTCAGATTAGCAGATCCAATTAAAAAACCGAACATTACTCCTAATACCCTTCCCAAAAGTGATATTTCTCAGTTAGATATTCCCTCTGAAGAGGAAGTAAAAGAAGAATTATATCTCTCTAAAAAAGGAGAAAAGCTTATTAGTAAAGATTTAGTAAAGCCACTAAGTAAAAAATTTGGGCTAGAAGTAAGTTTAAATCAGTTTAGCCGCTGTCCTAGTGGCGTACAATATTATCAAATTACTTCACCTTCAGAGCAGACTCCTTATTTCTTTATGCAATTGACACATCAAGATGGCTGTATGCCCATTGATTTATGTCAATTTAGAGTTTCTCTTGACCAAGAAAACATAGAAGTTTGGAATGAAGAAAATGAAAAATATATCTCTACAAAAGAATATGTGGCTAATATGACTGCCGAAGAATTTAATTATAGAATGGATTTAGAAGAGGAAGAATTACAAATAAAAGAATCTCCTTCTCAGAAGACCTTGTAAGTTTAATTTTACAATATAGAAAAAGTAAAACACCCTTTTAGCATTTGCCGAAAGGTGTGTTTCTTTGTTTTATAGCTATCTGTTTTAAAAGATATTAAATTAGAGCATTCTAACTTTTCACGCGAGTATCTTTGTAATTTTCTTTCACCACAGAGTGATTACTTGATTCATTTCCTTCTTGCCAAGTAGTACTTTGCATATCTTTAACGGCTCGAAGTACATCAGCACGGCTAATCTGACCTACCAAGCGTCCATTATCATTAACTACTGGAAATCTCTTAAAATTACTGTTCAGAAATTTATTAGCTATCTCTACTATCGCACTTCGATCAGAAACAGTATCTACATTTTTACTCATATAATCTTGCACCTTACCTGAGGGTAGATTATGATAGATACTATCTACCATTACATTAAGGCAGTCTTTTTCAGAGATTACACCCATAATTTCTCCAGCTTCATTGGTAACTACACCTCCTGAGATTTTATTGCGAAGCAAAATACGAATAGCATCATGGATGCTTTGGTCAGGGCGGAAGGTGATAGGCTTTTTGACCATATAATCGGTAACAGAGCGGATTTTGTGCATAAAATAAATGTTTAAAGGTAATGTGAATCTCTAATATACGCAAAATAATTGAAAAACAAAATTTTATGTTAGTAATATTATATTTAACAATGAATGAGATATATGATTATAATTTCTGCCAATTTTATGACTGTTACCTAATATACACAACGATTGAAGGATACTAATAGAAGCTAACTTCTTTTAAAAAGCACTTTCAATGAAGAACAATAAATCAAATAAATATTTTTATATTTAAGTCTCAAAACTAAATCGTGAAAAAAAACATGACATACTTTATAGCAGAGTTGATGGGTACATTATTCTTGATTTTACTGGGCAATGGGGTAGTTGCCAATGTAGTCTTGAAAGACACTAAAGGAAACAATGGGGGTTGGATGGTCATCACGTCTGGTTGGGCATTTGCAGTATTTATAGGGGTAGTAGTTGCTAATCAGTTAGGAAGTGGAGCACACCTTAACCCTGCTGTTACTGTTGGTTTTTTGGTCAAAGGAGATTTAGATGTAAACTTGGCTTTACCTTATATATCAGGTCAAATGTTAGGAGCAATGATAGGAGCTTTTCTGGTATGGGTCATGTATAAAGATCATTTTGATATAACTCCCAAAGCAGGAGATAAATTGGCTTGCTTTAGTACAGGTCCAGCCATCAAAAATCCCTTACTTAATTTCTTCTCAGAGGTGATTGGTACTTTTACTCTCTTGTTCGTTATTTTTAGCTTTGTCAGTTCTGATAGTGCTATGATAGGCAATTTAGGTGGATTGCCTGTTACTATTTTGGTTTGGGCGATTGGTTTATCTCTAGGTGGCACTACGGGCTATGCCATTAACTCTGCCCGTGATATAGGCCCTAGAATAGTTCATACATTTCTATATCCCAAAGCAAACAGTGAATGGGGATACGCTTGGGTTCCTGCTTTTGGTCCATTGGTAGGTGGAGCTTTAGCCGCATTACTTTTTAATATCCTAAATTAAGTGCTTGCTCAAAATCAGTTTGTATCTAAAATATAGTCTAAATATTTGATTTTTGGTGGTTTATAAACAAGTCTATTTATCTAAAAATTAGGTGGTGTTATAAATGTAATGTTTTCAAATTTTGAAAATCATTGTAAGAGTATCTATATGAGAAAAAAAGCATACTGAACCTACCCTTACAAATATAACATTACCGTTAAAACTAAATCATGAAGCCATTTCTTAACACAAACCACGGAGAGGGGAATGAAAGGAACTCTTACTTCACCCCTTCGCTAAATCAATCCTTCAAACCTTACTTATCAATGCTTGTCAGAAGTCTTTCAAGGGAATATTCATCGGGGATGAGTACTTCTCTGGCTTTGCTTCCTTCAAAAGGGCCTACAATTCCAGCTTTCTCGAGTTGGTCTATCAAGCGTCCTGCTCGGTTATAGCCTAGTTTGAGTCTTCTTTGCAAAAGAGAAGTACTCCCCTGTTGGTGCATCACTATAATCCGTGCGGCTTCTTCAAAAAGCACATCTTTTTCATAGTCATCATCTCCTCCAAAGCCATCAAGATCAGGCACGTCGGATTCTGGTAGTTCATAAGCTGTTTTAAAGCTTTGTTGCATATTGATATAATCACAAATACGCTCCACTTCTGGGGTATCTATGAAAGGACATTGCAAACGAATCGCTTCTGCACCCATAGAAAAAAGTAAATCTCCCATTCCCACCAGTTGATCTGCTCCACCTGCATCTAAGATAGTGCGTGAATCTATTTTGGAAGTTACTTTAAAAGACAATCGTGCGGGAAAGTTTGCTTTGATAATACCTGTAATGACATTGACAGAAGGACGCTGAGTAGCTACAATCAAATGTATGCCAATAGCACGAGCAAGCTGTGCCAAACGAGCAATGGGTTGCTCCACTTCTTTACCTGCTACCATCATTAAGTCAGCAAGTTCGTCTATTACCAATACGATATAAGGTAAGTATTTATGCCCTTTTTTAGGGCTAAGACGGCGATTTACAAATTTACGATTGTATTCTTTGATGTTACGGCAAGCCGCTTCTTTAAGAATTGTATATCGGTTATCCATCTCTTTGGTGAGGGATTTAAGTGTATCAACTACCTTATCAGTATCTGTAATAATAGCTTCATCTTCATTGGGAAGTTTGGCAAGAAAATGTTTTTCTATTTTATTAAAAAGTGTTAATTCTACTTTTTTAGGGTCAATCAATACAAATTTGAGCTCCGCAGGGTGCTTTTTGTAAATCAAAGAAGTCAAAATCACATTTAAGCCTACTGATTTACCTTGTCCTGTAGCTCCTGCTATCAAAAGATGAGGCATTTTGGCAAGGTCATACACTACTACTTCATTGGTGATTGATTTTCCTAAGACAATGGGCAAATCTTTGCCATCATCTAAGAAAGCATCACTCTCTAAGACTGAACGCATAGAAACGAGTTCTCGTTTTTTATTGGGTACTTCTATCCCGATAGTACCTTTTCCAGGAATAGGAGCTATGATTCTGATACCCAATGCAGCAAGACTTAGTGCAATATCATCTTCTAAGTTTTTGATTTTGGAGATACGCACACCCGCTTCTGGGATAATCTCATAAAGTGTTACAGTAGGACCTATAGTTGCTTTGATTTGAGAAATTCCTATGCCATAGTTGCTCAAAGTTTCTACGATTTTATCTTTATTGGCTTTGAGTTCTTCATCTGATACTTGTCTGCGTCCTATTGGTGCATCATCTAATAAATCTAAACTAGGGGGAACATATTTACTTAATTCCAATGTAGGGTCAAAAAGACCAGAGGAGTTTAAGTTGGATGATTCTCCTTTTACGTATTCAGACTCTTCTACTTCATCTGGAAAAGAGCCAATGGAAGGTTTAAACGTGTTATTTTCCTCATCAAGTTCATTTAGTGGAGTTATTTTTTTAGGAGGAACGTCCTCTTGATCAATTTCTTTTCCTTCAAAATCTATAGGTTTTTGTATTCCCTTTCCAGATTTATTTGAGAATGTGTTATCCTCTTCAAAGAAATCATCTTCCTCTCCATTTCGGTCAGCAGGATTATCATAAGCAAAAGAAGCAGGGTCAATCTCTAACTCTAAATGGGTGTTTTTATCATCTTTTCCTTTAGGAGGAGTAGTCTTGGGAGAAGTTCTCTTTGGTTTTGTGTCAGAATCATCATCATTGATTTCAAGAATAATATCTTTTGAAAAATTATTCTTGATGACAGTTTTTCCTTTGCTAGACGTACTGGTTTTAGTTTTTTTGGTTTCTTCTTCCTCATCATCCTCTTCTTCACTTCCATTTTCAGTAAATCTATCTTGCACATTTTTAAACTCCTTGGCAAGAGAATTAAATATATTACCGCCAGAGATATTATTTGGCATTTTAAAGGTATAGATGATAAATACGAGCAATGCCGATAGAATAATAGGGATAGTAAATATACCAAACAAATACCCGAGGGCAGTCGCAATATTATAGCCAATTCCACCAGCCCAGAAGCCCATTTCACTGCCTCTACTAAATAAAGCACCTAGCACTAAACTTATCCAAAAAATAGAGAAAGCAGAGAATTTAAGCATTTCAAGTATAGGATAAATCTCAGTCTTGAAAGATAGTCGCCAACCTAACAAAAATACCACAGGCACTAAGGCAAATGAAGCTATCCCAAACCATTTGAATATCAGCACGTGTGCCAGCACAGCTCCAGAGAGTCCAAGCCAGTTTTCTACTTCTCTCCCTGTTTCTTGTATGCTTGCACTTAGTACTACTTCTACCACACTTTGATCTGCTTTACCCGTAAAAAAGTACGAGACAAAAGACAGAAGCATTGCAAATGAACCTATCATCAAGAAGAAACCCAGTATAAACTGAAATCTCTGGTCTTGAAGTACAAAGTCGAGTACTTGATTTACCCAAGAGCTACTTTCTCCCTTGCGTGAATTTTTATAGGTATTTTGTTTATATACAGTTTTAGCCATAAATTGAGTGATTCAATGTTCAAATTTACGAAAGATAATCAATACTTGGAAAATTATCTAACCCAAACACTTATTTAAAGTCAAAAATCTTAACGAAGCAACGTAATTCTTATTAAAAACTAATCCAGATAAGGTCATAACTATAGTTATTTAGCATAAAAAAGCTTCAAAAACTAGAATTTAAAAAATAGAAAATGTAATTTTATAAAAAAGAGGTCTTTTTTAAATAAAACAAAGTAAAGATAAAATACATGTCAAAATATCAAAACTTATACCTAGAAGCTCAACAAGATTCAGCATCATTTTGGGCAAAACAAGCAGAAAATATTGATTGGTTTAAAAAACCTACTAATATTCTAAGCCAAAATGAAGATAATCTTTATCAATGGTTTGAGGATGGGGAGCTAAATACCTGTCATTTAGCCTTAGATTAC
>JBBRUH010000341.1:0-6422 GCA_038248005.1 Cytophagales bacterium
CCTACTTGGGAGGCACTTTGGAGATACATATAAATATAATAAACGACTTGAGGAAGCACTCGGCCAATGTTGATAGAGTTGGCAGAAGTAAGATTAAGTATCTTTAAATCAGGGTCCGTAAATGCTTTTTTGACAAGTTGCTGGCAATCATCAAATTTGCCTTCAAAGCAAAGGGCTTGCACATTTCCTCCGATTGCATCTAGTTGATTTTTCTGAATAGGACTTACCTCAGTTTCAGGATATAAAATAAAAACTTTAATACCTTCCAAGCCGTGAAAAGCCTCTCCTACGGCACTTCCTGTATCTCCAGAAGTAGCCACTAAGATGGTAAGTTTTTGGTCTTGAGTGCGAAAATACTGCATTGCCTGTGCCATAAACCTAGCAGCAAAATCTTTGAAAGAAGCCGTAGGTCCTTGATCCATACGAGCAATGTACCTCAAAGGGGCATATTTTTCAAGGGGAAGACTTACGTCTTTTTCCCAACCCAATGCCCCTGAATAAGCATTTTGAGTAAGTTTATCTAAGTCAGAAGATGGGATTTCTCCTTCCAAAAATAAACCTAATACATAGCTTGCTATTTGGGCATAAGATGCACCTTGCAATGATTTCAAAGTATTTAGAGACAATAGAGGCAGATGAGTGGGCATATATAGCCCTTCATCTTGTGCCAAACCATTGAGAAGAGCATCTCCAAAAGAAAAAACTTGGCTGCTTCCCTTCTCCAAAAATCGGTTTGTGCTGTGATATTGTATGCTTGCTTTTATCATAGGTCAAAGATGACCCATAAATTTAGAAATTCAAAGGGTCAAAGTGTTTGAAATGTCCATTCATTCTGACTAATTGTTTGGTACGCTCCATTTCTTCTACTACAGGGATAGCACTGTCAAGATGTTCGAGCATAAATCCTTGCCTTTCTCGCTCTGTTTTAATCTTAAGCAAGGCATATTTTTGCTCTACTGAAAGTCCTATTTTATGTGCCAACTCAAAAGAAAGAATATCAAAATCTTTATTGTGCAAGTTAAACTGAATTTGCAAAAGATTAAACAATTCTTGTGCTTTTTCGATGAGTTGAAGGCGAGTCGTGTTGTCATCTTCTGTTTCTAAGGGAATGGTTTCTATCGAGCCACCTGCATAAGTACGTGTATCCCAAGGGTTTTGAAAATCTATAACTCTAAAAATTTCTACGCCTCTTGTCTTAATATCCATTCGCCCATCATCATACACCGTCTCAATAGAAATGATTTCTACTTCAGTGCCATAGCCTGGGATGTTATCATCCATAAAAGTAGGAATCCCAAAGGTAAGGTTTTGCTGCTGACAGTCATTGACCAAGTCTCTATAGCGAGGCTCAAATATGTGTAAGTTGAGATTTTCTCTTGGAAAAACTACTAAATTAAGTGGAAATAGGGCTATATTTTTCTGCATAATCTTTATGAGCATTAAAAAAAACAAAATCAACTGGCTTCATCGCAAGTATATAGCTTGGCTATATATTTTTTTGAAGCTTATTATTTGTATGTAACTATCCTATTCTGTTAAAGTTGGTCATTAAGGTGAAAATTATGGATTAAGCGAGTATATTAATTTATGAGAAAGGTGATTTTTATTTTTTAGGTATTACTTTCTTACCTTAATAAATAATTTATCTATCAAGGTAAATCCTCTAAATAGTTATAGTATTTTCCCAATTTAACTTTTATCGAGAAATCAGAATTTATAAATAGATTTGTGTTTTAAACCATCATTAGTGAAATAAACACACTAAATCTATATGATTCTTTGGAATAAATACTTCCCTTATATTTTGCTCCTGACTTCATTTATGGTTGGATGGTTGTTTTTTGGCTTAGTGATTAGGTGGGGAATACATACAGATATTCAAACTCATTCTCGCATAGTGATATTATTTATCAATCAAGGTAGTTTTCCTATTCCCCCTTTATACTATGCCTCTATTTATTTACTTTCAGGATTGAGCACCTCAGTTTATACTATCAACAAAGCTGCTATTCTAGTATTGTCTTTTGCTCTTTCTATGAAGTTTTGGGCTACCTACCAGTGTGCTAAGTATCTTGATAATAATCAAAACAAAAGACTTATCTTACTATCTTTTATAAGTTTTACTCTATTATTTATTGCTCCTATATTTTATGATTTAACCACTAGATGGTTTTATCTAGGGCGATTGGGTATTACTATTTGGCATAATTCTACTACTATAGCTGTAATGCCTTTTGTAGTTTGGCTTTTTTATTATTCATTAAAATACCTTGATGATTCTGATTCAACTCCACAAAAATATATTTTTATTATTTTGATAATGGGTATATTCAATCTATTGATTAAACCTAGTTTTTTGTTTGCTTTTATTCCTATTTTCCCTTTAATGGTACTATTTCGTGAAGGATTTTCGACTAAGTTTTGGATAAGCGTAAGCATCAGTATTTTTTTATTCTCAATGATTTTGCTTCAATATTATATGATTTATCACACCCAATTAATGAGTGTGGTTTATCAAAATGACCAGAGAGGTGTTGGGATTGCTCTTTTTAAAGTGTGGAATATGTATAGTAAAAATAAGGTTATCGATTTTTTGGTTAGTTTATTATTTCCTATTCTTTGTGGTCTTTTGTTTTTTAAAAAATCCCTTTACAATGTGAGCATTCAGTATGCTAGTCTGCTTTTTGGGTTCTCTCTTATGTTGGGGATATTGCTGGTAGAAAATGGACAAAGAATGGCACACGGTAATTTTTTCTGGCAAATTTATATGAGTAATTATTTATTGTTTTTTGTTTTTTCTGTATTTCTATTTCATCAGATTAGAATACTAGGTTTTAGACACTACAAAATAATTTTATTGAGCTTTGTTT
This sequence comes from Cytophagales bacterium, assembly GCA_038248005.1. Taxonomy (GTDB): domain Bacteria; phylum Bacteroidota; class Bacteroidia; order Cytophagales; family Microscillaceae; genus JAABSX01. Next base: position 2,871 of record JBBRUH010000341.1, read on the forward strand.
GGTTTCTACATTTATTAAGTGGAGTTCTTTATCTTTTCAACATGTTATATAAAAAAAACTTCTATTAATTTTAATATTTTAGAGACCTCTAATAATTAATCATACAAATTTTAAATTAATAAAAAACACCTTCAAAATCCTAAAATAATTGGCATACCGGTAAAAGCATATTATTTTAGCATTTAAATCAAAACATTACTCATCAGATGAAAGGAATCATATTAGCCGGCGGATCAGGCACACGCTTACACCCTCTTACTGTTTCTATCAGTAAACAATTGATGCCTGTCTATGACAAACCTATGATTTACTACCCTTTATCTATCTTGATGCAAGCGGGCATCAGAGAGATATTGATTATCACTACTCCAAGAGATATAGCTCTTTTTGAGCATTTATTAGGAGATGGACATCACTTGGGTTGTGAGTTTTCTTATGCTATCCAAGAAGTCCCTAACGGACTAGCGCAAGCCTTTGTGATAGGAGAAGAATTTATAGGAGATGATAAAGTTGCTCTGATTCTGGGAGATAATATTTTTTATGGAAGTGGGCTAGAAAAGCTTTTACAGCAGCATAATGACCCTACAGGAGGAGTCGTATTTGCTTACCACGTCTCAGACCCTGAGCGATATGGAGTAGTAGAGTTTGATGACAATCTGAAAGCAATCTCTATAGAAGAAAAACCTCAAAAACCTAAATCTAACTATGCTGTTCCAGGCTTGTATTTTTATGACAATGAAGTAGTAAGCATCGCCAAATCACTCAAACCTTCTGGCAGAGGTGAATATGAAATCACTGATGTAAACAAAACTTATCTACAAAATGATAATTTACACGTTGGTATTTTGGATAGAGGCACTGCTTGGCTTGATACAGGTACTTTTACTTCTTTGATGCAGGCAGGGCAATATGTCCAAGTGATAGAAGAAAGACAAGGACTAAAAATAGGCTGTATAGAAGAAATAGCGTATCAAATGGGCTATATTGATGTTGCTCAATTAGAAAAAATAGCTCAACCATTGATAAAAAGTGGCTATGGAGCGTATTTACTCAATTTGATTAAAAGAGATTAGCCTTCAGGTAATGCCATTCAATTATTTTAAGATAGGACACATACATCACAATAACAACTACACAATATGCCATACCATCAAACTCATATTTCTGGCTTATGGATTTTTGAGCCAAAAGTAATCCAAGACGAACGAGGTTTTTTTTATGAGAGTTTCAATCACCGTAATTTTGTAGAGGCTACTGCTTTCGCAGGTCATTTTGTGCAAGACAATCATTCCCTATCAACCTATGGTGTGATGCGTGGTTTGCACTGTCAGCTTCCTCCTCATGACCAATCTAAGCTAGTCAGAACAATAAAAGGGACTATCTTAGATGTAGCTGTAGATGCACGTACTGATTCACCTACTTATAAAAAGTATTTTAGTGTAGTACTTTCTGCTGAAAATAAAAAACAATTATTTATTCCCAAAGGCTTTTTACATGGATTTGTGGTATTGAGTGAAGATGCCGAACTTTTGTATAAATGTGATCACTATTACGCTCCATCTGCTGAGGCAGGAGTGATTTATAATGATCCAGAACTAGGGATTGACTGGCAAATTCCAGAAGAGGATATGATTATCTCTGAAAAAGATTTAAAACTAAAACCATTGGTAGAGGCTATGCTTACTTTTTAGATTTTTGAATACTACTAATGCAGTGTTTGATGATTTCTAAGAGGTCATCTGCGAGTGATGTCCATTTTTCAGAAAGCATTTCAGGAGAAGCCTCTGAATATTTGATAGTTATAAAATCTCTTAGACCATTGCTCCATTGGCTTACCCAAAAGGATAATAAATCAGTATCTATATCTGTTCGTATGTTTCCTTTTTGTTGCTCATTTTGTATGAGTTTTTTGAAGTAAGCAGCGCTTTGCCGAAGCAAAAGATGATGTAGATTTCCTAAATCATCCGAATAACGCTCCTGAGAAACATTGTATAAAAACTGACTGATGACAGGGTTTTCAGCATCAAACCCAAGCCCTACTTGATACATCTCTTTAAACCATTCAAAAAAATCATTAGAAGATGATTGTATTTTTTCTTTGAGATATTGCTGTTTTTGCTGATTAGCATATTCTATTAGATAAAAATACAAATCTTTTTTGTGGGCAAAATACTGATAAATACTCCCCTTAGCAATTCCTAAATCTTCTACCAAGCGACTTAGAGAAGCTTTTTCGTAGTGATAAGCTGCAAACTCTTTCCAAGCAGCTTCTATAAACCGCTGTTTCTTTTCATCCGAAAGACGTAAAAAAGTAGGTTTGGGCATGAGGGTTTAGAGGTTAGTGGTTAGTTTTTAATGATTAATTTTTGCCGTTGCTTGTGTCTGCACAATCGACTCTTAAACAAACAAACCCATTGAAGATTTACTTTCAATGGGTTTGTTTATCTGTGCTCGCGGGGGGATTCGAACCCCCACACCACTTAAGGCACCACCCCCTCAAGGTGGCGTGTCTACCAATTTCACCACGTGAGCTTTGTGTGAAGAGTATGCAAAAGTAGTAACAATAGACTAAATTGCCAAATATGTGCTTGCTTTTTATTCTGAGCCTTCTTGAAACTAAGACGCATACTTGGGGTAAGTAGCAAAATATCTTATGTTCAAATAGAAAAAGCCTGTCAAATCTGAAACCTTTTATATTATCAAAATATGAAGCAAAAATTAATGAGTTATTATCTTTATAATAAAAAAGTACAGTTACCTTGTTATTTTATCTGAATTTATTTAAATTACGTTGCGTGAGTATAATCTCGCATTTATATAACTAAATTCATATATTTTATGAGAAAAATTACAATTATGGGGGGGGGTGATTTTCCTTTGCCTCCTCTTTCTAGGGGCTTGTAAGCTTCAAGAAGAAAGTGTCAGCCCAATAGCCGAACTGGATGAGGGCAAAATCAATCAACTCAAAAACTGGTTTGGAAAAAAGAACCAATACCTCAAAAGCGGACAAGTCTATTGGCATCCACAATGGGGAGATGGCTTGCTTCACACACTCAATGACGGCTCTCAGATTGCCGTTTTCCCTATCTGGCGAGAGGCTTCGGTGCAGTATTATGACATCGGCTATGTCCGCCGATTAGTGATGAAGCTAGATGCAGAGGGCGAAATTATCTCAGGTAAAATGTTAGAGATGGTTGGCAATAAGGAATACTTGCACACCTACAAAGACGATTTACCTCCTAGCTTCTATAATGGTACTTTGCAAAGTACTGGGGTAATTGCTTGGGAGAGTGAACTGGATAGTCAAACCTTTAATGCTCAGAAAAGTGACAAATCTGGTACAACTGTTTGTTCAAATTTTATATCATTTAACCGTGAGGATTGTACTTTAACAACAACTTTAACTTGTGGTTTTTATACAACAGTATCAGTAGTTCAATTATCAGATCTAGCTTGTAGTGGAGGTGGTGGAGGTGGAGGTGGTACTTCCTTTCCAAGTGAACCTGGTGGTAGTGGCTCTGATGGTGGCACACCTATCTATACCCCTTGTGA